>NZ_JBHVWS010000016.1:0-157128 GCF_042882185.1 Streptomyces sp. NPDC058239 | reverse complement strand
GGTGGCGACGCCGGCGACGGACATGGTGCGGAGGCGGGCGATGCGGCTGGTGCGGGTCTGCGTGTTCGTGGTCATACGGAAGGAACTCTCCAATGAGGGGACGTCATGGTGTTGCCGACCGGTTGCGGTGGCTTGCGGGGCGGTGCCCCGCACTGCGGGCCGGAGCGAACGGATCCGAAGGAATCCGTCCAGCCCTGTCGCGGCTTCCCGCAACGACAGCCATGGTTAGCGACGTGCGGCGCCGGGCGCAATGATGTGACGTACTACCCAACTTCGGAGAAATGTCCGAAATGATATGTTCTGTTGCGCTTCCGTGCTGTCAGGGCGGCCTCCGGACCTACTACCCGCCATAGAATGTGACACAGCTCCTATGGGTGGCATCACATCCGCGGCACCGAATCGGCCGTCCCGACGGGGGCGAGCGGGACACCCAGGCACCCGACCGGCGGGGGGCCGCTCACGAACGGCCCACCCCCGCCCGACCGACCCACCGCCCGCACGGCCCGAGACCTCGTCGCGGCCACAGGGTCGAACCGGATGCGACGCCGGCCGGGCCGCCGGTACGGCCACGCCAGGTGCCGCGCCGCCGATGCGGACGTGGAGGGCTTCCAGGACGACGGTCCGCTTCCCGGTGCCCTGCACGGTCAGCGCGAGCAATCGGTCGCCGCCCGGCACCGCATCGAGCGCCCCGGCCCATCCGGGTGCGTCCTGCTCGGAAGGCGGCGGGGGCACTTGCGCGGGCTGCCGGTCCACCAAGTAGTGCTGGCTGCACGGGTCTTCCCACTTGTACGGGTTGGTGGCGACGGTTGGTGCGGTGGCCTCTTCGGCGGACTCACCCGCGAAAATCTTCGGGGCGCCCGTACCGTTCCGAGACGTGGATCCGGATGGCGTCGGGCCCTTGCTGCCCGTGACCTTCGTGGTGGTCCGGTGAGCCCCGGGATGACTCCGAACCCTCTTCGGGAGCCACGAGCGGCAAGGGCCACAGGGCCCCGGTCCGGATGCTGTCGGCGTCCGGCTCCCCTTCCGCCGAAGCCTCGAAGAAGTCCAAGCCCATCAAGTCCGCGCTGCGGCCCAGCCCTTCGGGGCACGCGACACCCACGCGGGCCGCAGCCCCGTCCTCGCCGACCTGACCGGCATGCACCGCCGCACCGCGATCCGCTGGTCGCCCACGCCGGACGCGACTGGGCCGAGCAACTCGCAGCACGCGCCGAAGACCAGAAGGAGCCACCCGCGACCGGCGATCGCCGGTGAAGGAGAGGATTCGTGCAACAGCGGGGCAGTCGATAAGGTGCCAGGTCACGACCGCACCCGGTTCGACACGGGCTGGTCAGGGCTCTGCCGCAGTTCGTGGCACCTCCACAACTGCCATGCCGACACCTGCCTGCCCGGATCCTGGAACATGGGGCGATCTTCACGGCCGGGCAGTCAGGCCCCGGTCGACGGGTCAGGAGGAACGAGTGGCACAGATCATCGCCGAGGTCTCAAGGACGTTCAACGAGTTTCTGCTCCTGCCGAACCGGACCCGGACCGACTGCTCGCCTGCGACAGTCGACCTGTCCACGCCCCTGGTGCGGCACGTCGTGGGCGAGCAGTCGGCGATCGAACTGGGCTCCCCGTTCACGTCCGCGATCATGCAGGCTGTCAGCACACCGGAACTCGCGATCGCGCTCGCGCGCAACGGCGGACTGAGCTTCCTGCACCACAACCAGTCGATCCAGGACCAGGCCGCAGCCGTCCGCCAGGTGAAGAACTTCAAGGCCGGGTTCGTCACCAGCGACACCAACGTCCGCCCGGACGACAGCCTGAGCCACCTGGTCACCATCATGCAACGCACCGGTCACAGCACCGCCGCGGTCACCCACGACGGCACCGCCACCGGCCGCCTGCTCGGCCTGGTGACCTCCCGCGACTTCCATCCCCAGCGCCACGACCTCGACGGACCGGTGAGCGGTCGAATGACCGCCATCGCCGACCTGCCCCACGCCCGTGCCGACACCACGCTCTCCGAGGCCAACGCACGGCTGTGGGACCAGCGGCTGGACTGCTTCCCGGTGCTGGACGCCGAGGGCCATCTGCAGCATCTGGTGTTCCGGTCCGACTACGCGGACAACAAGCGCTTCCCGAACCAGGCCGTGGACACCGCCAAGCGCCTGCGCGTGGGCGCGGGCATCAACACCCACGACTACCGAGAGCGCGTCCCCGCCCTGCTGGAGGCGGGCGCGGACGCGCTGTGCTTCGACTCCTCCGACGGCTACAGCGACTGGCAGGCGCAAGCCCTCACCTGGGTGAAAAAGCACTACCCGGAGATCCCGGCCGGCGGCGGCAACGTGGTCGACGGTGAGGCCTTCACCTTCCTCGCCGAGGCCGGCGCGGACTTCGTCAAGGTCGGCGTGGGCGGCGGCTCCATCTGCATCACCCGCGACCAGAAGGGCATCGGCCGTGGCCAGGCCAGCGCGGTGCTGGACGTCGCCGCGGCCCGGGACGCCTTCCGTGATCGCACCGGCGAGTACGTGCCGATCTGCTCCGACGGCGGACTGGTACACGACTACCACGTGGCCCTGGCGCTGGCGATGGGAGCGGACTTCGTCATGATGGGGCGTTACTTCGCCCGCTTCGACCAGGCAGCCGGCGCGAAGCTCCCCGCCCGCGAGGGCTTCGTGAAGGAGTACTGGGGCGAGGGCTCGAACCGTGCCCGCAACTGGCAGCGCTACGGCCAGGGCAGCCAGGGACTGATCTTCGAGGAAGGCGTCGACGGCTACGTCCCCTACGCCGGCGACCTCGACGAAGGGCTCGCCCTGACCATCGCCAAACTCAAGACCACGATGGTGTCCTGCGGCTCCGCCACGCTTCCGGAATTCCAGTCCACAGCCCGGCTGACCCTGGTCTCCGACCAGAGCTTCCAGGAGAGCCACGCCAATGTCACCCTGCGGGACACCCCGGCGACCGTCGCCTGAGAGGCTGCCAGGAGCCACGGCCTACTGGCCGGAGGGGGAATAGCGCACAGTCGGAATAACCTGCCTTCCGCAGTCGTGACGGCATCCACAAGCTGCTGGACGTCGAGACCGCCCGAGCGGCCATCGATACCATCACCGGCCTCCGGGAAGACCTGATCACCTTTCAGTTCCGAGCCACCGCCGTCGCGGCACGGCGTACGGTCGGCGGGCGTCCGGGCTCAGGTCACCAGACCTCGACGGAACGCCTCGCCGACCGCGCCCGCTCGGTCGCGCACCCCGAGCTTGTCGTAGATACGCAGCAGGTGCGTCTTGACACTGGCCTCGGTGATGAAGAGCTCGCTCGCCACTTCCTTGTTGGACGCCCCGTTCGCGATGGGGCGCAGCACTTCGAGCTCTCGTGCGCTCAGTATGCCGTTGCCCGGCCGCCGTACCCGGTCCATCAGGCGCCTCGTGACGGCAGGGGAGAGCACCGCCTCGCCACGTGCCGCTCCCCGGGCAGAGCGGAGCAGTTCTTCCGTGGGCGCGTCCTTGAGGAGATAGCTCGTGGCGCCCGCCTCGATCGCGGGCAGCACGTCGTTGTCGGTGTCGAAGGTGGTCAGCACCAGCACACGTACGTCCGGTGCCGTCTTGCTGAGCCGTTGGATCGCGGTGACGCCGTCCATCACCGGCATGCGCAGATCCATCAGCACCAGGTCGGGCCCCAGCTCCGTGACCAGGTCGAGGGCTTCCGCGCCGTTGCCCGCCTCGCCGACCACCTCGAACTCGGGGCTGCCGGTGAACGCCCCGCGCAGGCCGTCGCGGACGATCGGATGGTCGTCCACGATCAGCAGCCGGATCGGTGCCGGCTGTTCGCTCATTCGCCACCACCCCGGCGGATCGCGGGCACGCTCGCGTTGATCGCGGTGCCCGAGCCGGGGGCGCTCTCGATGGTCAGCGTCCCCAGCACCCGGTCGAGCCGCTGCCGCAGGCCGTTGAGCCCGAAGCCGCTGTCGCTGTCCCCCGGCGGCGGCTCGCTGTGCTCGGTCACGGTGAAGCCGACGCCGTCGTCGCGAACGTCCAGCATGACCGTGTCCTCCAGGTAGGAAATGGTCAGTCCGACCTTCCTGGCACCGGCGTGCTTCGCCACGTTGGCGAGCGTCTCCTGGGCGACCCGGAAGAGGGCGACCTCGATGTCCGTCAGCAACGGCACCGGGTCACCCGTGGCCTCGACGCACGCCGGGACGCCCTGGAGGGACGACCATCGCTGCGCGAGGTCGTGGATCGCGCCCGGCAGGTGCGCCTCGTCCAGTTCCGCCGGCTGGAGCGCGGCCACCGACCGCCGGGCAGCCGCGAGGCCCTCCTTGGCCAGCACCCGCACCTGCTCAAGGTGCCACTCGCGTTGGTCGGGCTGCTCCCGGGCCTTGTCCGCGGCCTGGAGCTGCGTGACTATCCCGGTCAGTCCCTGGGCGATGGTGTCGTGGATTTCCCGGGCCATGCGCTGCCGCTCGTCCTGCATGCCCGCCTCCCGGGCCTGGGTGAGCAACTGGGCGTGCAGGCCGTTGTTCTCCGCGATGACGGTCTTCAGCTTCGTGACCAACCTCCGGCGTTCCTCACTGCGTTCGTTGAAGCGGTGCGAGAGATTGCCGAACCAGCCGATCAGGAAGGTCTGAAGGCACACGGACGCGACCGCGATCGCGATCCGCTCCGAGGTGTCGGGTACTCCGCCGGGGATCAGGTTGATCATCAGCGAGGTGGCGCCGATGCTGACGAAAGCCCACTGCGGCGGGAGCAGGTCGTACGCCTGGACGAAGCCGATCACGGCGAACACGAAGAAGATCGGATGCTGCGTCATCAGCACTGCGGCCAGGACCTGCTGGACTGCCACATAGGTCAGCATCGGACCGGTGCGGCTGGTCCATTCCCGTGACCGCAGTGTGTACATGGCGAGCGTCCACAGGGCGGTCACCGCGACCAGGGGGATGACAGCCGCGCGTGCGTTCACCGTTCCCTCGTCGGGCTGCACGAGGCACAAGACGGTGGCCACGCCCAGCAGCGCCAGGGGCAGGGGGGCTGAGAAACGGCGGAGGTCGATCGGTTCGTCGCTCTTCATGTTGATCCCCAGCCCCCGTGTGGTTCAGGAAGTCCGTTCAAGACCATACGTGGTCATGAAGTCCCGGCCTACTCCCAGCGGAAGAGACGGGCGGCCGCGACACCGCAGACCACCGCGTAGGCGGCCAGGACCAGGAGCGCGGTCATGCCGGGCCAGTCGCCCCGGGCCGCGTCGCCGAAAGCCAGGACGGACGCGCCCAGCGGCGTGAAGTCCCCGATCCGGTCGACCGCGGCGGGCATCTGCTCTCGGGGCACATAGAGCCCGGCGAAGAACATCAGCGGGAAGAAGAGAACGCTGCCCGCGCCGGTGGCGGCCTTGCTGGTCTTCATCACCGAGGCCAGGAAGAGCCCGATGGCCAGGACCGCCGTGACCGAGAGCACGAAGGCGAGCAGGAAGCCGCCGGCGTTGGCCGGCAGTTCGACGTCCCAGAGCAGCGCCGCGGTGCCGAGTACCAGGACGGTGGTGGCGGCGGTGACGGCCGTCTGGACCACGAGCTGGGCGATCAGCACCCGGGCCGGGCCCACCGGCGTGGTCGAGAGCCTGCGCAGAATGCCCTTTTCCCGGTAGCTCACCAGGTAGGTCGGCGTGATGAACAGGCCGACCAGCGCGAATGCCAGCACCACCAGGACGGGCGTGAAGTAATCGATGCCGCGCCGGCCGATTTCCGCGCTGACCTCACGGGACGACGGGAGGCTTCCGACGATCACCACGAGGGCGACCGGGAAGAGCAGCGTCCAGAAGTATGCGGTGGGGTCTCGCAGGAAGAGTTTGAACTCCACGACCGTGAGTCGGTTCATCGCCCGCACTGTTGTCTCGTCTCCTTACGGGGGGATCCGGGGTCTGCTTCGAGGGGGGCCGTCGGGCTACTGGGCGGGGCGGTCGAACCGGCGGCCGGTCAGCGCGATGAACGCGTCCTCCAGGCCGGCCGGCTCGGCCCGCAGGTCCGCGGCGACGATCTGGTTGCGCGCCAGTACCGACGTGACCGCGTGCACCAGGTTGCCGGTGCCGGTGACCACCACCTGCGAGCCGTGCCGCTCCACGGAGACCACCTCCGGGAGTGAGACCAGGAGTTCGTCGTCGAGTTCGGTGGTGGGCCGGAAGCGCACTTTCTGCTCGGCGTCCGCTTTGGCCACCAGACCGGCCGGGGAGTCCAGCGCGACGATCCCGCCGCCGTCGATGAGGGCCAGCCGGTCGCAGAGCCGTTCGGCCTCCTCCATGAAATGCGTGACCAGGACGACGGTGATGCCACGGTCGCGGACCTGCTCGATCAGGTCCCAGGTGTGCCGGCGGGCCGCCGGGTCCAGTCCGGTGGTCAGCTCGTCCAGTACGGCGACCTTCGGGTTGCCGACCAGCGCCAGCGCGATCGACAGACGCTGCTTCTGTCCGCCGGAGAGACTGCCGAACGGGCTGTCGCCCTTGTCCTGCAGATTCAGTTCCGCGAGCAGCTCGCGCCAGTCGGCCTGGTTGTCGTAGAAGGAGGCGTACAGTTCCATCGCCTCGGCGACCCGCAGCTTGTCCGGCATCTCGCTCTTCTGCAGCTGCATGCCCAGGATGTGACGCAGCTCGGCCGCGTCGCGCTGCGGGTCGAGACCGAGCACCGAGATGCTGCCTCCGTCCGGCTTGCGCAGACCGGCGATGCACTCGACGGTCGTGGTCTTCCCGGCTCCATTGGGGCCGAGGATCCCGAAGATCTCGCCCTCCTCGACCTCGAACGAAATGTCGTCCACGACGACCTTCTGGCCGTACTGCTTTCGCAGGTTCGATACGACGATCGCCGGCACGGTGTCGGTCTCCGTCCTCTTGGGTTCGACCAGTATTCGGCCGGCACCGCGCCGCGCGGATCGACCCGGCGACAGACAAACGGTGGAACTTCCAGCGATCGAACGGTTGACACCCGGACTGCCTCGCATGCTCCCAGCCGTCGGTCTGCCGAGTCCCGGCACCCCTGTGAATCCTTCCCGGACACTTCAACCCCTCGACGCGCTGCTCGACACCTACGCGTCCGACGCCGTCCCGGTCGCCTGGTGCGACACCAACGAGGCCCGGATGCGCCACTACGACACGCTGGTCGCGGACGCCGGTCACCGGCCCCGCCATTGCAGCCGACGACCCGCTGTGCCGCCGCGCGGGCTACCCGGACGGACTGCGCAGCGTCGCGGTCGGCATCGGCATCGGCATCGGCATCAACCGCAGCCTGACCACGGGCACTCCGGTCCGCCTGACGGACCTGGGACTGCGCCTGTCCTGAGCTCTGTGGAGGCCGGGGCACGCCACGCGCCCCGGCCTCCGGGTTGACCACGCCGTTCACTGCGTCCGCTACGACTCCGCCGCCGAGGGCAGTCGAATGCGAACAGCGCTGTGTGCGGGTGCTGTTCAGCAAGCCGGGTGTCACGGCGGACGAGCTCATCCGTCAACCGGCGCGTGGAACCGTCCGGACGGCCCGTCGCGTCGGTCTCCACTGACCATGGAGGTTGCCGACGGGGTGGCGAGGCGGGGGCCGTACCCATTGCGTCCGTCTTGCTCCTGGAGCACCTTTCGCCCGCCTGGTGAGACTTGTTGCGACTTGCCGGAAATAACGAAACGGACCGTCAAGTCGCCGCTACAACGTGTGCGATGTGAGTAAAGAAGTACCTCGTGTGACGAGATTTTTCCTGTGAGGATTTGAACTGATCACAAGATGGTCACTAAAGTCGGGCCTCGAACCTTCGCACGATTGATCACCCATCCGGGGTGGCAGCGAAGACACCGCCGAGTCCGTGACGTGCACGGAGCCGGGGATTCACTTCCCCCCACAGCCCGGTAGGCGGCTCGAGGAAGAAGGAGCTCGCCTTCGTGGCGTCCCACCGTCGTCCCAAGCAGCCGAGCCGCACCCGCGTGACCGTGCTCACCGCAACCGCCGCCGCAGCCGTGGCCCTGACCTCCCAGGCCGCCCACGCCGACCCGAAGCCCTCCAAGGGCGAGGTCAAGGCGAAGGTCGAGAAGCTCAACCACGAAGCCGGCGCGGCCAATGAGCAGTACTACGGCGCCAAGGAGAAGCAGCAGAAGCTGGAGAAGGAAGTCGGCGCGCTGCAGGACAAGGTGGCCCGCGGCCAGCAGGAGATCAACAAGCTGCGCAACGGCCTCGGTTCGCTCGCCGCCGCCCAGTACCGCTCCGGTGGCATCGACCCGTCGGTGCAGCTCTTCCTCTCGTCCAACCCGGACACCTTCCTCGACGAGGCCTCGGCCCTCGACCAGTTGACGGCCAAGCAGACCGAGACCCTGGGGAAGATCCAGGAGAAGCAGCGGGTCCTCGCGCAGGAGCGCAAGGAGGCCCAGGACAAGCTCGGTGACCTCGCGGACGTGCGCAAGACGCTCGGCGCGAAGAAGAAGAAGCTCCAGGACAAGCTGGCCGAGGCGCAGCGCCTGCTCAACACGATGACCCAAGCCGAGCGCACAAAGATGCGCGAGGACGAACAGCGTGCCAGCCGCGCCGCGAGCGACCGGGTCGACCTGGGCAACGAGGTCCCCGCCTCCGCCTGGGGTGCCGCCGCCCTGAATGCCGCCGCCACCCAGGAGGGCAAGCCGTACGGCCGCGGCGGCACCGGCCCCGGATCCTTCGACTGCTCCGGGCTGACCCAGTGGGCCTACGCCCAGGCCAACGTCCAGATCTCCCGGGTCACTTACACCCAGGTCAACGACGGCACCCATATCGGGCGCAGCGCACTGAAGCCGGGCGACCTGGTCTTCTTCAACAACACCGAGCACGTGGGCCTCTACGCGGGCAACAACACCGTCCTGCACGCCCCGTACCCGGGCACGTTCGTCCGCTACGAGTCGATGAACACCATCGGCAGCTTCCAGTTCGGCGTGCGCGTCGGCTGACCACGCCCGAACGGGCGAATTCCCGCGCCCGCGCAGACAGTCCGCCCCGCCGGAGACCACAGGTCACCGACGGGGCGGACCTCGATTCACCGACGCCCGACCGCTCCGCCACCAAGAGCAGCACCGGATCTTCCGGAGGCGCGCAGAACCGGTCCCGCCGTCGCGCGTGCGGCTGGTTCGCAGCCATCACTCGAACACCGGACCCCGACCACCTCAGTGCAGCTCAGCGCACCCTTCCGCGTGGTTTCAGCGCCACGGGCGGCAGTTCGGGAGCGGGCAGCCGGCCCCCGTCGTAGCCCTTCACCTCGCCGAAGCGGGAGCTCTCCATCCAGCCCCTCCGGGCCTCCTCGATTTCCTCGTGGGAACGGCCGATGAAGTTCCACCACATGACGATCTCCTCCTCGAAGGGCTCGCCGCCGAGGAGCATGAGGCCCGCGTCGGTGTCCGCGCGCAAGGGGAGTTCGGTGCGGCCGCAGCCGAGGTAGAGCATGGAACCGGGCAGCACGGGTACGCCGTCGACCTCGGCCTGCCCTGACATCGAGAGCACCGCGTACTCGAAGTCCGGGTCGAGCGGCAGACGGGCCTCGGCGCCGGCGGACAGGGCCAGGTCGGCACCGACGATCGGGGTGTACGCGGTGCCGGGCGAAGTGGCGCCGTCGAGTTCGCCCAGGATCAGGGTGGCGGTGAGGCCGGGGGCGGTGACGGTCGGCAGTTCGGTGTGGTGCTGGAAGTGCGGCTCGACATGGCGGTGGGCGTCGGGCAGGGCGACCCAGAGCTGGGCGCCGTGCAGAAACCTCGCATGCGACTTCGGGCTCTCCTCGGAGTGGCTGATGGCCCGGCCGGAGGTCATCAGTCCGAGCTCGCGCGGGCGGATCGTGCGGAGACTGCCGAGGCTGTCCCGGTGCAGGACCTCTCCGTCGTGCAGCCAGCTGACCGTCTGCAGGCCCATGTGGGGGTGGGGCGGTACTTGCATCCCTGGTTCGCCGGCAATGTCGTCGGGGCCGTAATGATCGACAAAGGCCCATGCGCCGACCATTCGGCGGCCCAGATTGGGCAGCAGTCTGCGGACCTCGGTGGACTCACCCAGCCGGACATGGCGCGGGGTGAGGAGTTCACGTACTGGCTCGGCGACGACGAAGCCCCGTCCTCCACAGACGGAGAGTGCGGCCTGGCGATCGAGATTGCTCATGGCGCTCAACCTATTCCCGTGCGGGCCCGGGGTGCCGGTACCCACGCCGATAATTTAGTGGAATATTCAACCAGTGTGCCATGTTCCGGTGACTGGAGCACGGCTGAGCGTACGGCCGGGTCAGCGGCAGGACAGGGCCGGGAGCGATCCCGGGACGGTCCGTGAACGAGGAGATCAAGTGAGCGACACCTATTTCGAGTTCGGTACGACCGCCGACCGCTGGGACCGTGCGCAGATGTTCTTCGAAGCGAAGGAGTACATGACTGCGGCCCGGATTCTGGAAGGCCTGGTCGAGGAGGCGCCGGAGCAGGTCTCCCCGCGTCTGCTGCTGGCCCGGGCCTACTACCACTCGGCTCGGCTCGGCAGGGCCGAGACGGAGCTGCGGGCGGTTCTGGAGCGCGACCCGGTGGAGCACTACGCGCGGCTGATGCTCGGCCGCACGCTTGAGCGCCAGGGGCGGAGCGCGGAGGCGACCGGTCATCTGCGGATGGCGGCGGCGTTCTCCGGGGACTTCGACTTCGACACGGACCGGACAGGGCTCTAGCGGTCGCGTGGAGCGTTCGACAGGCGGTTCGGCCATTCCGTCAGGAGGGCGCCCTCGGCCGCGCCGAGTACCGGATCCGACGACTGCCGCAGCAGCGTGTTCAGCCGAGCGGCGGTGGACGGCACGTGGGCCTCGGACACGGCGGCCCCCGTGTCGTCCGCGTCTGCGGAGGCGCCGGACGCATCCGGGGTGAAGACCGCGGCATGCACGGCGTCGCGTACCCGCCGTGACACGCTCGCGTCGCCGAAGGTCGCGGGGCGGGCGGGGCAGTGCTCCGGCGGGTAGCTCAGACGATGCCGCCGTTGGCGCGCAGCACCTGGCCGTTGGCCCAGCGGGCCGGGCCGGCGAGGAAGGAGATCACCTCGGCGATGTCCTGCGGGGTTCCCAGCCGCTCCAGCGGTGCCTGGCCGGCCGGCCTCGCGATGGTCTGCTCGTCCTTGCCGTCCAGGAACAGGGCGGTGGCGGTCGGCGTGTGGTGGCGTGCTGCTCGCCCATGGCGGCGCTCCCTGTCTCAGGTGGGCCGTGAGTTCCGCACCCCGGCGAGAGCAACGCTAAAACCGATACCGTAGCGACGCTACGCTACGCAATCTGCTGACAGCGCTACCCCGCGCCCCGCAAGGCCTCTGCAGGGCCTCAGCAGGACCCCACCGGAGCCCCCGCGCCGCTCCGGACGCTCCCGTCGGACAATCCCGATGCCTTCCGCCCGTCCGTCGTGATACTTCACTCGGTCATGACCGACCTTGAGACTCCCCGCCTCTTCCTTCGCCTGATGAGCGCCTCCGATGCCTTGCAGGTGATGGCGGGCAAGCCGGGAGACGGTGCCCGCTGGGCGCCCGGATACCCGTCCCCCGGCGAGATGGCCGCAGCCGAGCGCTTCCTCGACACATGCGCGACGACGGGTGATCCCAGCCCCTTCGGTTCGTACGAGATACGTCGCCGCGACGACGGAGAGGTGATCGGCGGGCTGGGATTCCATGGCGCTCCGGACGAGAACGGACACGTCACGATCGGCTACGGCCTCGTCCCCTCGGCCCAGGGCATGGGTTACGCCTCCGAGGCGCTGCGCGCACTGCTCCTGTTCGCCCGCGACCAGGGTGTGAGCTGCGTGCACGGCGACACCGATCTGGACAACCTCGCGTCGCAACACGTCATGACAGCCGTCGGTATGCACCTGGTGAAGGAGGATGCGCAGCTGAAGCACTACCGGATCGACTGGGATCAGCAGGCCGAGGGGTGAGCCCCCGGTCGCCCGGCCCCTTACGCGTACATACAGCCGCCGGCTCAGCCGCGCACCATGGGACGACGGAACCCGCCGGGAAGCTCCCGGCGGGTTCCGATGTCTGCTGGTGGCCAGTGGTGCGTCGGTCAGCCTGCCGCGGTGGCAGCCCGGTTCGCCGCACCGTTTCCGGTCCTGACGGAGTCGGTCCCCGGCACGAGAAGCCGTTCCGTCAGCCAGCCGAAGACGAGGCCGAAGGTGATCCAGAGAGTCGCCTGCACGGCGAGCGTGGCGAGGCGGAACTCCCACAGCAAGCCGGCCGGGAAGTCCTTTCCGACCTCGTTGAACGAGGGCAGGAACGCATAGGCGATCCCGATCACGACGACGTAGGCGGCGGATGCGGTGATCGTCGCGTTCCAGTTGCCCAGGCGTGGAGCCAGCCGCTTGCCGAAGATGACGACAGCGACGGCCAGCAGCACGCTGAGGGCGACCATCAGGAAGAACAGGGCGGTGCGTCGGCCGATCGTGTCGGGGTTGCCGACGGCCGGCGGGTTGGCCGGGTACTTCAGGAACGGCACGATGTACACCGTCAGCAGAGCCGCACCCGCGATCAGGGCGGCCGTGGCCCGCGGGCCGAATCTGCCGATCCGGCCGAGGGCGTAACAGAAGACGAGGGCGGCGATGCCGCCGATCGCCACACCGAAGACGAGCACACCGGTGGCAAGGCCGGCGGTGGACTGCATGGTGCGGCTGACGAGTTCCTCGCCGCCGCCGTGGTCATGGCTGTGCGCCTCTTCGAGAGCGATGGCCGCGTCCACCCGGGACTCGCCGAGGAAGTAGGCGACGACCAGAGCGAGCGCGCCCGCGGCGAGGCCGGCCAGCATGCCGCGGACGAGCAGGGCTCTGACAGATATGGAGTTCATGAGGATTTCCCCTGGATCGGACGGTACGTCAGTGGCAGGGGAAACCGAGGAGGTGGCGGCCGTCGTGGACCCACTCGTGAACACCTTCGCCGGAGATGACCGCGGTGGCGCCCTGCTCGGCGCCGACGAAGTACAGCAGTACGAGCATGAGGATGCCGAAGAAGACCGCCCAAGGGGCAATGGCCTTCAGGGAGATGGGGGTGATCGCCGGTACGGCGGTGGCGGGGGCAGCAGTCTGTGCCATGGCAGAACCTCCTGAGGGAACACGCGTCCCGTTCGTGGTGCCTGAGACGAAGGTGCTGGGTCTGACTTCCCGTACGGGTACGGGTTCACAGTGGCGCGACCGTGCCGGATTCTCACCGGACTTCCGTCACACTTCGTCATGCTCATCGGACGATACCGCCTGGGGGCAGGCGCGGCCATGGTGCCGTCGGTGGGGCCGGAAGGCCCGGATGCCATGGTGGGTGCACTTGAGGGGCCAGACTTCAGGGAGTTGACCCGGTCATGACGATAAAGGTGATGTTGATCTCACCGGCGCTCAACGCCGCGCTGCGCGAAGCCCGTTTCGACGGCGATGCGCCGCTGGACGCGGTCGGGGTCCGGCAGGCCAGGGCCGCTGCGGCAGCCGTGCCTGCGGCCGACCGGTATGTCTGCGGGCCGTCCGAACGGTGCGCCCGGACCGCCGACGCGCTGGGGTTGCACGCCGAGCACGAACTCGCGCTCCGCGGCTGGGACATGGGCCGGTGGAGCGGGCAGCGGCTGGAGGAGGTGAGCGGCAGCGAGCCGGAGGCGGTGTCGGTCTGGATGACCGATCCTTCGGCGGCTCCGCACGGCGGCGAACCGTTGCTGGAGTTCTGCGCCCGGGTCGGCCGCTGGCTGGAGTCCGTGGAGTCCCTCTACGGCGACGAGGGCGGCTGTGTGCTCGGGGTCGTCGAGCCTGCGGTGGTGCGGGCGGCGATCGTATCGGCGCTCGCTCTGCCGACGGGGGCGTTCTGGCGGCTGGACGTCGCCCCTCTGACGCTGACCGGGCTCAGCGGCCGGTCCGGACGGTGGAACCTGCGCTGTGGGCAGCCGCTGTCCCCCGCTCCGGGGCACTGACGTCCTCCCGTGGCCCACGGTATGAACAACTGACGTGCCGGAACCGCCGGTCAGCGCCTACTGTGGTGGTGCAGCTGGTTCGCCCTGTCCGCCAGACAGGCGCGTCGCAAGAGGGAACCCGGTGGGAATCCGGGACTGCCCCGCAGCGGTGAGTGGGAACGACCGCCGTCATCAAGCACTGGACCCGATACGGGGCCCGGGAAGCGACGGCCAGTAGGTGTCTCGTACGCGAGAAGTGCCCGCGAGTCCGAAGACCTGCCACTGCCCGTGCGCGTCGGACGCGCTCGGTGATCTCGGTGACCTCGTGGGCGGGTCGGCGTACATATCGGGCAGGGCACGCGCGCCTCCACGGCGCTGCGGTTCCGCCCGGTCCGTCATCCCTTCGCGCCTTCGATCCGTCCCGGGGTCGTATCAGGACACACGCTCGCGAAGGAGAGTTCCGTGACCAGCAAGTCCGCAGCCGCGGCAGCCCGGGCCACCGTGTACGGATATCCCCGCCAGGGGAGCAACCGCGAACTGAAGAAGGCCGTCGAGGGTTACTGGAAGGGCCGGGTCTCCGCAGCCGCCCTCCGGGAGACCGCCGCCGGCCTGCGCCGCACCAACTGGCGCCGGCTCGCAGACGACGGCATCCACGAGGTCCCGACCGGCGACTTCTCGTACTACGACCATGTGCTGGACACCAGCGTGATGGTCGGTGCCGTACCGGCCAGGCATCGTGAAGCCGTCGAAACCAATGGGCTGGACGGCTATTTCGCGATGGCGCGCGGTACGCAGGATGTGGCGCCGCTCGAAATGACCAAGTGGTTCGACACGAACTACCACTATCTGGTTCCGGAGCTCAGTCCCGACACCGTCTTCACCGCCGACTCCACCAAGCAGGTCGCGGAGTTCGAGGAAGCGCGGGCGCTCGGGCTCAGCCCTCGCCCGGTGCTCGTCGGTCCGGTGACCTATCTGCTGCTGGCCAAGCCCGCTCCGGGCGTCACCGCCGGCTTCGAGCCACTGACGCTGCTCGACCGGCTGCTGCCGGTGTACGCCGAGGTGCTGGCCGATCTGCGTGCCGCCGGTGCCCGGTGGGTGCAGCTCGACGAGCCCGCCCTGGTGCAGGACCGCACCCCGGCCGAGCTGAACGCCGCCGCCCGCGCCTACCGTGACCTGGGCGCGCTCACCGACCGGCCGAAGCTCCTCGTCGCCTCCTACTTCGACCGGCTCGGTGCGGCCCTCGCCGTGCTGGCAAAGGCGCCGGTCGACGGGCTCGCCCTCGACTTCACCGGTCCGGCGGCCGCCAATCTGAGGGATCTCGCCGCAGTCGGCGGTCTGCCTGGCAGGCGGCTGGTCGCCGGGGTCGTCGACGGCCGCAACGTGTGGATCAACGACTACCAGCAGTCCCTCACCACGCTCGGCACCCTGCTCGGCCTCGCCGGCCAGGTCGATGTGGCGGCCTCCTGCTCCCTGCTGCACGTCCCCCTCGACGCGACCGCCGAGCCTGACATCGACCCGCAGGTGGCCCGCTGGCTGGCCTTCGCCCGGCAGAAGTCCGCCGAGATCGCCACCCTGGCCCGGGGCCTCGCACAGGGTACGGACGCGATCGCCGCCGAACTCGCCGCGAATCGTGCCGATCTGGCCTCGCGGGCCGGTTCTGCGCTCACCCATGACCCGGCGGTACGGGCCCGGGCCGCTGCCGTCACGGAGTCCGACGGGCACCGTGAAGCGTCGTATCCGCAACGGGCAGCGGCCCAACGTGACCGTCTGCGGCTTCCGTTGCTGCCGACCACCACCATCGGTTCGTTCCCGCAGACGGCCCGACTGCGCACCGCACGCGCCGATCTGCGGGCCGGACGCATCGACACCGCCACCTACGACGAGCGCATCGAGTCGGAGATCCAGGAGGTGCTGGCGTTCCAGGAGAAAGCGGGCGTCGATGTGCTGGTGCACGGCGAACCCGAACGCAACGACATGGTGCAGTACTTCGCCGAGCAGCTCGTCGGGTACCTCGCGACTCAGCACGGCTGGGTCCAGTCGTACGGCACACGGTATGTCCGGCCGCCGATCCTGGCCGGGGACATCTCCCGGCCGGAGCCGATGACGGTGCGCTGGACGACGTACGCGCAGTCGCTCACCGCCCGTCCGGTCAAGGGCATGCTCACAGGTCCCGTCACCATGCTCGCCTGGTCCTTCGTCCGTGACGACCAGCCGCTCGCCGAGACCGCGCGCCAGGTCGCCCTCGCGCTGCGGGACGAGGTGAACGACCTTGAGTCGGCCGGAAGTTCGGTCATCCAGGTGGACGAGCCCGCCCTGCGCGAGACGCTGCCGCTGCGGGCCGCCGATCGCGCCGGGTATCTGGCGTGGGCGACCGAGTCGTTCCGGCTGGCCACCAGTGGCGTACGTCCCCGAACTCAGATCCATACGCATATGTGCTACGCGGAGTTCGGGGACATCATCAGGGCCATCGACGACCTGGATGCCGATGTGATCAGCCTGGAGGCGGCCCGCTCGCATATGCAGGTGGCCGACGAACTGGCATCGGCGGGCTATCCGCGGGAGGTCGGTCCCGGTGTGTACGACATCCACTCCCCGCGGGTGCCGAGTGCCGACGAGGCAGCGGCTCTGCTGCGCAAGGGGCTCGAAGCGATTCCCGCCGAACGGCTGTGGGTCAATCCCGACTGCGGCCTGAAGACCCGGGGTTGGCCGGAAGTACGAGCCTCGCTGGAGAACCTGGTCTCGGCAGCCACCGAGGTGCGGGCGGCTCTGCCGGGTAGCGCCCACTGACGGCGGTGCGGCCCGGGACGGGCGTCGCCCCGGGCCGCACCAACCACGGATGGCTGCAAGAAGTGTGGTCCGTACCAAAGCCTTGACACGGTCTGGGTTCACTTCTTAAATCGCATACAGAACGAAGGCCTCTCCCCCCGAACCCCCAGGATGAGGGTTTGTCATATGCATGACAGATTCTCGATACTCTGAACGGGAAGGACCCCATGACCTCCCCCCACCTCACCCGACGCCTCCTGGTGTCCGCTCTCTCCGTACTCGCCCTCGTCTCGGCCTCCTCCGGTCTCGCGACCGGGGTGCCTGTGCCCGAACCACGGGCCGCCGCGGCGGCAGCGTCGTTCACCGACGATTTCGACGGCCCCGCGGGCTCCGCCGTCGACGGCAGCAAGTGGCAGATCGAGACCGGCGACAACGTCAACAACCATGAGCGGCAGTACTACACGGCCGGGAACAGCAACGCCGCACTCGACGGCCAGGGCCACCTCGTCATCACCGCACGCAGGGAGAACCCGAACAACTACCAGTGCTGGTACGGCACTTGTGAGTACACCTCGGCGCGGCTGAACACATCCGGAAAGTTTTCCCAGACGTACGGTCACGTCGAGGCCCGGATGAAGGTGCCGCGCGGTCAGGGCATGTGGCCCGCCTTCTGGATGCTGGGCGACGACATCGGCCAGGTCGGCTGGCCCAATTCGGGCGAGATCGACGTCATGGAGAACGTCGGCTTCGAACCGTCCACGGTCCATGGCACCTTGCACGGCCCCGGCTACTCCGGCTCCGGCGGGATCGGCGCCGCGTACACCCTGCCGGGCGGGCAGGCGTTCGCCGACGACTTCCACACCTTCGCCGTCGACTGGGCCCCCGACTCGGTGACCTGGTCGGTGGACGGCAACGTCTACCAGCGCCGCACACCCGCCGATCTCGGCGGCAACACCTGGGTGTTCAACAAGCCCTTCTTCCTGATCCTCAACCTCGCGGTCGGCGGCTACTGGCCGGGCGACCCCGACGGCAGCACCTCCTTCCCGCAACAACTCGTCGTCGACCACGTGCGGGTCACCACCAGCAATCTTCGGCCGCCGGCCTGACCTCACCCGTCGCGCCAGGAGCGGCGGCCCGCCCGGGGAGCTGCTGGAGACGGGCGGGCCGGCCGGGCTCTACACGTCCCGGTACGCCTCAAGCAGGCGCAGCCAGACCTCGCTGATCGTCGGATACGCGGGCACCGCGTGCCACAGCCGGTCGATGGGTACCTCGCCCGCGACCGCGATCGTCGCCGAGTGCAGCAGTTCGCCGATGCCCGGCCCGACGAACGTGACACCGAGCAGGATCTCCCGGTCGAGGTCGGCAATCATGCGGGCGCGGCCTCGGTAACCGTCCGCGTAGAGGCCGGAGCCCGCCACCGCGGCGAAGTCGATGTCGACGGCGCGTACGCGGTGGCCGGCCTCCTCGGCCTCGGCGAGGGTGAGGCCGACCGATGCGGCCTCGGGGTCGGTGAAGACGACCTGGGGGACGGCCGCGTGGTCGGCGGTGGCTGCGTGGGCGCCCCAGCGGTCGGTCTCCAGCAGCGGCACACCCGCGGCGCGGGCGGCGATCGCGGCGCCCGCGATGCGTGCCTGGTACTTGCCCTGGTGCGTGAGGAGCGCCCGGTGGTTGACGTCGCCGACCGCGTAGAGCCAGGTGGTGCCGTCGACGCGGCAGCTGTCGTCGACGGCGAGCCAGGAGCCGGGCTTCAGGCCCACCGTTTCCAGGCCGAGGTCGTCGGTGCGCGGAGCGCGGCCGGTGGCGAAGAGGATCTCGTCGGCCTCGAGGCGCTCCCCGTTGTTCAGCTCCACGGTGACCGGGCCGTCCGGGACCGCGCGCCGTACAGAGGTCGCCGAGACTCCGGTACGGATGTCGGCGCCCGCCTCCGTCAGTGCCTGGGCGACCAGCTCGCCCGCGAAGGGTTCCATCTTCGGCAGGAGTCCCTTGCCGCGGATCAGCATCGTCACCCGGGCGCCGAGGGCCTGCCAGACGGTGGCCATCTCCGTACCGACCACGCCTCCGCCGACGATCACGAGGCGGCCGGGTACCTTCTGGGCGCTCGTCGCCTCCCGGCTGGTCCAGGGGCGGGCCCCGTCGATGCCGGGCAGGGCGGGTACGACGGCGCGGCTGCCGGTGCAGACGGCGACGGCCTGCCGGGCGGTGAGCCGGTGTTCCGTGCCGTCGGGGGCGGTGACGGAGACCGTTTTCCTACCGGTGAGCCGACCCTGGCCACGGTAGATGTCCGCTCCGACGCCCTCCAGCCAGGCGGCCTGTCCGTCGTCCTTCCAGTGCGAGGCGTATACGTCACGGTGGGCGAGGACCGCTGCCGTGTCCAGCGGTCCCTGCACGGCGTCGCTGAGGCCGGGGACTCGGCGGGCATCGGCACGGGCGATGACCGGGCGCAGCAGGGCCTTGCTGGGCATGCAGGCCCAGTACGAGCATTCGCCGCCGATGAGTTCCGCCTCGACGACCGCCGTGCTCAGTCCGGCGGCACGGGCCCGGTCGGCGACGTTCTCACCCACCGGACCTGCTCCGATCACCACGACGTCGTACTCGGTGTTCAGGGAAGCATCTGTCATGGGGGACAGTCTGGTCGTGGGTGTGCGCGACGGCCACATGGGCAGGCGGAATAGCGCAAGTACAGGCACGGTTGTGCCGGACAGGTCCGAACGGGCACAGGAAGAGGTAACAGAGCATGAGCACCGTTGAGCTCACCAAGGAAAACTTCGATCAGGTCGTCAGCGACAACGACTTCGTCCTGATCGACTTCTGGGCTTCCTGGTGCGGCCCGTGCCGGCAGTTCGCGCCGGTCTACGACGCGGCGTCGGAGCGCCACGGCGACCTGGTCTTCGCCAAGGTCGACACGGAGGCGCAGCAGGAGCTGGCAGCGGCCTTCGAGATCCGTTCCATCCCCACGCTGATGATCGTCCGCGACAATATGGCGGTGTTCGCACAGCCCGGGGCGCTGCCGGAGGCGGCGCTTGAGGACGTCATCGGGCAGGCCAGGAAGCTGGACATGGACGAGGTCCGCAAGTCCATCGAGGATCAGCAGAAGGAAAAGAAGTAGGCTCCGCGCGCGCCTGGACGAGGGGCCCGACCACACCGGTCGGGCCTCTTTCCGTGGCCTTCCACGGCCGGAAACGGGCGGCCCGGTCTCAGCTGTCGGCCTTGTCCTCGGCGTTCTTCTCCTTGATCCGGACCGAGAGGCCGTAGTCCAGCTCGGCTCCGTCGACCAGCAGGGCCTCTACCGTGCGCGTCGCCGGGTCGATGTCCGCCACGATGCCTTCGCCCGAATACCGGGGGTAGCCCGATGCCCCCGTCTCACCGGTCGCCGCCACGACCGCCGATCGGATGGCGCCGCCGGGCTCGGCGGCGTCGGTGGTGTCCTCGGCGAATCCGGGGACCAGCAGGATCTCGTAACTCTGCGGATGGCTCATGGTCATGACGCTAAGCAAGCGGCGCGCGGTGCGCACGTTGCCGCGCTGCTGCGCCGTGCGGAGTCGGCGGCTCAGCTGGACTCGCGGTGGACCGCCCGGGCCCGCAGCAGGTCGTGGTGCTCGGGGGCACCGCCGGGGTGCTGGACCAGCCGGTCGACGAGGTCCGCCAGCGGCTGTGGCGTGGCCAGTTCCATCCGCACGCTGCTGAGCCGGGGCCGCAGCAGTCTGCCGAGCATCAGGTCGTCGGCGCCGACCACGGCCGTCTCGCCGGGCACCTCGATGCCCGCGTCCTGAAGGGCCCGCATCAGGAGCATCGCGTATTCGTCGTTGTACGCGAACACGGCATCGAGGCCCGTGGTGCGCCAGCGGGCGGCCAGCCGGGCGGCCGCTTTCTCCTCGTACCGCAACGGCAGCGGCTCGATACGGGCCCCATGGCTCAGTGCGGCCTGCCGGGCTCCGGCCAGCCGGGGTTCGGCGAACAGGCCGAGGCCGCTTTCCTCGGGCATGACGACGCCGATGCGGCGCCGGCCGCGCTCCAGCAGATGTCCGGTCGCACAGCTGCCGACCTCCCGCTGGTCCATGACCAGCGCATGGGCACCGGTCACCGGACGGGGCCCGAGGGTGATCACGGCCTTGGCTCCGGACCGCCTGAGTACGGATATGCCCTGCGGTGTGAGGGCGATCGTGCCGGGTGCGATGACGGCGACAGGACGGAGTTCGGCCCAGGCGCGTGGCGCGTCGTCGGCGTCCAGACCGGTGCTGCCGTACTGGACCACGGTGTAGTCGAGGCGGCGCAGCCCGGATTCCAGCTGGTGGAAGAAGCGGTGGTGGAGCGGGCCGGCCGGGAAGTTCATGGTGGGGAGCAGCACCATGCGGGTGTGTCCGGCACGCAGGCTGCGGGCCGCCGCGTGCGGTACGTAGCCGAGTTCGGTGGCCGCTTCCCTGACCCGGCGGCGGGTGGGTTCGCTGATCCGCACGGACGCGTTGTTGTTCAGTACGTATGACACGGTGGCCCGGGAGACTCCGGCGAGCCGTGCCACATCGGCACTGGTCGGGACGGGGCCTTCGGCGGGCTGGTTCGGTAACTGACTCATGGCGTCGGGCAGTCTTCCAGACCTGTGCGGCGTGGGTACGCTCCGGGGCATGGATGACTCCTCGATGGTGGGACTGATCGGCCGGGTGACCGGGACGGTGGGGCCGGGGCTGGTCGGTGAGGTGATCGTACGGATCCGGGGCGGCGCCGAGCACTTCCTCGCGCATCCGGCCTCCGCGCAGGAACGCATCGAGCCCGGAACGGTGGTGACGGTGATCGAGTATCTGCCGCCACGGACGGTGTATGTGGCCCGCGCATACGGCAGTTGAGGCTCCGGCGGGGGGTTCTTCACACCTTTCGTCGTCAAGAATGCGGCAAGGTTGCGCAAGCGTCTTCTCCGCCGCCGCGAGCAGGAGAAGACTCCCTCTGTTCAGCGGTGCCGACGGGGCACTGCGATAAGGGGGCGCATGCCGATGGTCATCGGCGTCACGGCGGGTCTCGTACTCGCCGCCATCATTGTGTTGATCGGCCTGTTCAAGCTGATGTGGCGAGTGGCCGAGCCGAACGAAGCACTCGTCATCTCCGGTTCCAAGCACAAGACCGAGGGCCTCGGGCAGGGCATGGGATTCCGGATCGTCACCGGTCACGGCACACTCGTCCTGCCCGGGGTCCAGGCGGTGCGGAAGATGTCCCTGGACCTCAACGAGACCGAGCTGTCGGTCGATTGCGTCACGCATCAGGGGATTCCGCTGCGGGTGCGGGGCGTTGTCATCTTCAAGGTGGGCGACGATTTCGTGTCGATCGCCAATGCGGCTCGTCGCTTCCTCGACCAGCAGAAGATGATGTCGGAGCGGGTGCACAACGTGTTCGCCGGTCATCTGCGTTCCATCGTGGGTGGGTTGACGGTCGAGGACATGATCCGGGACCGGGAGAAGCTCACCGGACAGACCCGGGCGGCGTGCGGGACCGAGATGGAGAAGCTCGGGCTGATCGTCGACTCGCTCCAGATCCATGAGATCGAGGACCCGACGGGCTACATCAAGAACCTGGCGATGCCGCATGCGGCAGCGGTGCAGCGGGATGCCCGGATAGCGCAGGCCGAGGCCAACCGGCGAGCCACCGAGGCGGAGCAGCAGGCTGCCGCCCGGATGTCGGAGGCGACCCGCGACAGCGAGATCCTGCAGGCCGGGTATCAGGCCGAGCGCGACAAGGCCGCGGCCAGCTCCCGGCAGGCGGGTCCGCTGGCCGACGCGGCGGCGCGGCAGGAGGTCGTGGTCCAGGAGACCAGGGTCGCCGAACTGGAGGCCCAGCGGCGCGAGCAGCAACTGCAGGCCGATGTGCGCAAGCCCGCGGACGCCCAGGCGTACGAGAAGCGCACCCTGGCCGAGGGCGAGCGCGACGCCCGGATCTCGGCGGCCGAGGCGAAGGCACGGGAGACGGAGCTCGCCGCGGTCGCGGAGGCCAACCGGGTCAAGACGGCGGCGCTCGCGGAGGCCGAGGCGACGAAGGCGCGCGGCGCCGCCGCCGCGACGGCGACCAGGGCGACGGGTGAGGCGGAGGCCGCCGCGGCCCAGGCCAAGGGGCTGGCACTGGCCGAGGCGACCCGCGCCAAGGGCCTCGCCGAGGCGGAGGCGATCAAGGCCAGAGCCGCGGCCCTGGCGGAGAACCAGGAGGCGGTGGTCGCCCAGCAGCTGGCCGAGAAGTGGCCGGAGATCGTCGAGGCAGGCGCGGGCGCCTTCAGCAGCGTGGACCACATGGTGCTGCTGAACGGGGCCGACGGCATGTCGGACATGTTCGCGAAAGCGCTGACCATGGGCGGCACGGGCCTTGGACTGGCCCGGCAACTGCTGTCGACGATGAGTCAGGACAGCCCGGCGGAACCGGCGTCCAAGGTCAACGGGGTCACGCCGGCCGCTGCGCCCTCGCCGCGTAAACAGCACATTCCGGTGACGGGTGATCAGGAGGGCGGCACGCCTTCCTGACCGGTCCGGTCGGCCGTGGCCGGTGCACGCCCCTCAGCCCGGGGCGAGCACCGGCCACAGCTCCGGGTTCCCGAAGTCGGGCGTGCGTCCCGTTGCCCGTTCAGCGGCCCCGCTCCGTGGAACGGGCCGTGCAGGTCCTACGGTGTGGGGATGACCATCCAGCACCGTGACGACAGTTCCGACAGCCCGGCCGTCTTCCCCGGCCGCACCGGCCCGACCGCCACATCCGAGGCCGACCCGCGCGACGTGGGCCCGGTCCGTACCTCGTACGCCCCCGACCGGGACGGCGACCCCGACCCCGGCGAGATCGTCTGGACATGGGTGCCGTTCGAGGAGAACGACGGGCGCGGCAAGGACCGTCCGGTTCTGGTGGTGGCCCGCGAGGCGGCGGGCACGCTGCTCGCCGTGCAGCTCTCCAGCAAGCGGCACGACCGGGACGGCGAGTGGGTGGCGCTCGGGGCCGGACCGTGGGACAGCTCGGGCCGCCCGTCCTGGGTCGATCTGGACCGGGTACTGCGGGTGCACGAGGACGGGATGCGGCGTGAGGCGTGCGCTCTGGACCGGGACCGGTTCGATTCCGTCGCCGGCCGGCTGCGAGAGCGCTACGACTGGAACTGACTGCTGAACGTCCGGGCGAAGGCGGACCTGGTGGCTGATTCGGGGCTGCGGTCGAGGATGCCGAAGACGATCTGCTCGAAGTGCCCGGCGAATCTGCCGTCGTCCAGCAGCAGCGCCCGGAACGCACCGGCCACCTGCGCCGGATCGTTGCGGAACACACCGCAGCCCCAGGCGCCCAGCACCAGCCTGCGGTACCCGCGCACCGCCGCGACCTCCAGCACCCGCTCGGCCCGGGACGCGAGCGCGGCGGGGATGCGGTGCGCGTCCTCGGGGGCGCGGCTGCGGATGACTCCGGCGTTGGGTGCCGGGGAGGTGAGGAAGCCCGCGGTGTACGGGGTGTCGAGCAGCCGCCCCCGGTCGTCGCGGAACACCGGTACGCCCGGTGAGTGAATCACCCGGTCGGTGTAGAAGGCGCTGAGTTCTGTGCGGTGATGGGCGTAGAAGTCGGGGGCGCGCAGCAGCGTGGTGTACAGGGCGGAGCCGCGGCACAGGGCTTCCTCCTGGGCCTGTGCGCCGTTGAGATAGCCGCCTCCGGGATTGCGGGCGGAGGCGTAGTTCAGGACGGCGACCTTGCCGGGCGCTTCGCCGGCCATCCGGCGCGCCGCCTGCAGACTGCTCTCGTCGGTGACCTCGACGACCGGTGTGCGGTCGGAGTCGAGTGCCGCGACCGGTACCGGCTCGGGGCCATAGAGCCTGGTACCCGACAGTGCGGCGGTCAGCGCGCGCTCGATGCTCACCTCACGCCCTTCCTGCGTGCGGTAGCGGCCGGCCTCGACAATGGCTTCGGTCTCTCGCGCGATGCCGCGCAGCCGTGCGCTCATCGGTACTCCCCCGTGTGGTGCATACGGGGCATGCTCGGCGCTCCAGCGGCATGGATGCAACCGAATTTCCGACGCACAGGGGCACTCTTGTGCGATCTCCCCGTAGGGGTTTGGCTGGTACGGACGAACCGAGCAGAAGGAGGCCCCGGCATGTCATCCGACACACCCGGAGACCACGGTCCGCCCGGCCAGGCCCCGCCCCTCGGCGAGGGCGAGGCGGAGGATTTACTGCGCTGCATCTGTTTCAAGACCGGACCGCCCCGAACGGTCGGTGTTGAACTCGAATGGCTCATTCACCACCGGGACCAGCCCCGCGTCCCTGTCCCCCACCACCGCCTCGACGCGGCCGCCGACATCCTCCGGGCCCTGCCCCTGAGTGCGGCGCTCACCTTCGAACCCGGCGGCCAGCTGGAGCTCAGCTCGCGCCCCGCCGGCTCCCTGATGGCGTGCATCGATGCCACCGCCGCCGATCTCGACGCGGTACGTGACGCCCTGGACCGGGTGGATCTCGCACCGGTGGGTCTCGGCGTCGATCCGTGGCATCCACCGCGCCGCCTGCTGCACGAGCCCCGCTACGACGCCATGGAGATCTCGTTCGACCGGTCGGGACCGGCCGGCCGCGCCATGATGTGCACCACCGCATCCGTACAGGTATGTCTGGACGCAGGAGAGGAGGAACCGGGTCCGCTCGGCTACGGGCGGCGCTGGCAGCTGTCCCATCTGCTGGGCGCGGTGCTGGTGGCGGCTTTCGCCAACTCGCCGTTCCAGTTCGGCCGCCCGACACCGTGGCGGTCCACCCGGCAGTCGCTCTGGGCCGACCTCGATCCATGGCGGTCCCTGGCGCCGCCCGGCTGTCTGCCGCCGCGCGAGGCCTGGGCCACGCATGTCCTGGACACCCCGGTGATGTGCATCCGGGACGACGAGGGGCCATGGGCAGTGCCGGACGGTCTGACCTTCCGCGACTGGATCCGCACCGGCACGCCGAGACCACCTGTGCGCGCCGACCTCGACTACCACATCAGCACCCTCTTTCCGCCCGTGCGCCCGCGCGGACATCTTGAGCTGCGCATGATCGACGCGCAGCACGGCTCGGACGGTTGGCTGGTGCCGCTCGCCGTCACCACTGCCCTGTTCGACGACCCGGAGGCCGCCGAGACCGTGTACCGCACCGTCAAACCACTGGCCGAGACGGCCGGGTCACGGCCCGCGCCGCGCAATCCGCTCTGGGTGGGCGCCGCCCGCGACGGCCTGACCGATCCCGAACTGCGGTCGGCGGCCGTCACCTGCTTCGAACTCGCACTGGAGGCGCTGCCCCGGATGGGAGCGACCACGGCCGTGCAGGAGGCGGTGGCCGACTTCAACGACCGCTTCGTCGCCCGGGGCCGATGTCCGGCCGACGATCTTCCCGAACTGCTCGCGCCGGGTTCAGCGGGTGATTCGGGCCATCACTTCAAGGGGCCCCGCTCATGACCGACTCCCCCACGCCCGCCGCTTCCGGTCCGCACAGCACGGCCGGTCCGGACGAGGCGGACACCGAGGCGCTCCGCCGGCGCGCCCTCGCCGCGCTGCTCACCGCCCGTGAACGCACCTCACTTCTCACCGACAGCGTTGACGACCATGAACTGACCGCCCAGCACTCGCCGTTGATGTCTCCCCTGGTCTGGGACCTCGCGCACATCGGCAATCAGGAGGAGCTGTGGCTGTTGCGCGGGGTGGCCGGGCGGGAGGCGATGCGCCCGGAGATCGACGGGTTGTACGACGCCTTCGAGCATCCCCGGGCGACCCGCCCCTCGCTGCCGCTGCTGGCGCCCGCCGAGGCCCGTACCTACGCCGCGGAGGTACGTGGTCGCGCGATGGACGTACTCGACGGCACGGCACTGCACGGTGACCGCCCGCTGGTACGGGCCGGGTTCGCCTTCGGCATGATCGCCCAGCATGAACAGCAGCACGACGAAACGATGCTGATCACCCATCAGCTCAGATCGGGACCTGCCGTTCTGACCGCGCCGGTTCCGCCGCCCGCACCCGCCGACGCGGCGGGTCTGTCCGCCGAAGTACTCGTCCCGGGCGGCCCGTTCACCATGGGTACATCCACCGAGCCGTGGGCTCTCGACAACGAGCGCCCGGCCCATGTGCGTGATGTGCCGGACTTCTTCATCGACACGACCCCGGTCACCTGCGGCGCGTACCAGGGGTTCATCGAGGACGGCGGCTACACCGAGCGGCGCTGGTGGGCCCCCGAGGGGTGGGCCATGGTCCGCGAGCACGAACTGACCGCTCCGCTGTTCTGGCACCGGGACGCCGGTCAGTGGCTGCGCCGCCGCTTCGGAGTGACCGAGAGGGTTCCCGAGACCGAGCCGGTGCTCCATGTCAGCTGGTACGAGGCGGACGCGTACGCCCGCTGGGCCGGGCGCCGGCTGCCCTCGGAAGCAGAATGGGAGAAGGCGGCACGCCACGACCCGGTGTCGGGCCGTTCGCTGCGCTATCCGTGGGGCGACGAGGACCCGACTCCCGAGCGGGCCAACCTCGGTCAGCACCATCTGCGACCGGCACCTGCGGGGGCGTACGCCGCGGGCGAGTCGCCGCTCGGCGTGCGGCAGTTGATCGGTGACGTATGGGAGTGGACGTCGAGCGACTTCCTGCCGTATCCCGGCTTCGCGGCCTTCCCATACCGCGAGTACTCCGAGGTGTTCTTCGGACCGGCACACAAGGTGCTGCGCGGCGGCTCGTTCGCCGTGGATCCGGTGGCCTGCCGGGGGACGTTCCGCAACTGGGACCTGCCGGTGCGGCGCCAGATCTTCTCCGGATTCCGCACCGCGAGGGATCTCTGATGTGCCGTCATATCGCCTACCTGGGACCACCGGTGGCCCTCGGCGAGGTGCTGACACGGCCGCCCCACAGCCTCGTACGCCAGTCCTGGGCGCCGAGACACCAGCGGCATGGGACCGTCAACGCAGACGGTTTCGGCGTCGGCTGGTACGCGGACGGCGATCCGGTGCCCGGACGATACCGGCGCCAGGGCCCGGTCTGGGGCGACCAGACGTTCGCCGATCTGGCCAGATTGGTGCGCAGTCCGGCGCTGCTCGCCGCGGTACGCGACGCCACCGAGGCGGGCGCCGACGGCGAGGCGGCGGCCGCGCCGTTCGCCGCCGGGCGGCTGCTGTTCAGCCACAACGGCGCGGTGAAGGGCTGGCCTCAGTCCCTGGCACCGCTCGCCGCCGCGCTGCCCCCGGCCGAACTGCTGAACCTCACCGCCCGCTGCGACTCGGCCCTGATCTGGGCCCTCGTACAACACCGCCTCGCCGACGGCGACGAACTGCCGCAGGCCGTCGCCGACACCGTGCTCGACGTGGCGGCCGCGGCGCCGGAATCGCGGCTGAATCTGCTGCTCACCGATGGCACCACGATCGTGGCGACGGCCTGGGGAGACACCCTGTGGTATCTCGCCGAGCCCGGCCTGCGCACGGTCGTGGCCTCGGAGCCGTACGACGACGATCCGCACTGGCGCACGGTCCCCGACCGGACGTTGCTGACGTCGACCCGCGCCGAAGTTCTGCTGACCCCGCTCAAGGAGCCCACTGAGTGAGTCCCTTTCTACTGACCCGCACCCTGCCGACGGACGCGACGGACGCGGCGCTGCGCGCCGATGTGCTGCACGGCCTGACCCGGCACCCGAAGACGCTGCCGCCCAAGTGGTTCTACGACGCGCACGGCAGTGAACTGTTCGAGGAGATCACCCGGCTTCCCGAGTACTACCCGACCCGCGCCGAGCGCGAGATCCTGATCGACCGCGCCGAGGAGATCGCCGCGGCGTCCGGGGCGCAGACCCTGATCGAGCTGGGATCGGGATCGTCGGAGAAGACCCGGCACCTGCTGGACGCGCTGCCCGCGCTGCACAGTTATGTGCCGGTCGATGTGAGCGAGAGCGCGCTGCGCGGCGCCGCCGAGGCCCTGCTCGCCAAGCGGCCCGGCCTCTCCGTGCACGCCCTGATCGCCGACTTCACGGGCGGTCTCGCACTGCCCGGCACCCCGGGGCCTCGGCTGATCGCGTTCCTGGGCGGCACGATCGGCAATCTGCTGCCCGACGAGCGGTCGGCGTTCCTGAAGTCGGTCCGGTCGCTGCTCTCCCCCGGCGACGCGCTGCTGCTCGGCACGGATCTGGTGAAGGACGAGAAGGTGCTGGTCGCTGCCTACGACGATGCGGCCGGGGTGACGGCGGAGTTCGACAAGAACGTCCTCAGGGTCGTGAACCGGGAGCTGGGCGCGGACTTCGACCCGGCCGACTTCGATCACGTGGCGCTCTGGGACCCGGAGCGGGAGTGGATCGAGATGCGCCTGCGGGCCCGCGAGGCACTCACGGTGAAGGTCTCGGACCTGGATCTGGTGGTGGCCTTCGAGGCCGGTGAGGAGTTGCGTACGGAGGTGTCGGCCAAGTTCCGCAAGGAGGGGATCCGGGCCGAACTCGCCGCGGCCGGTCTGAGTATGGATCAGTGGTGGACGGACTCCGGGGACCGGTTCGCGCTGTCGTTGGCGACGGCCGTCTGAGCAAGACGGGCCAGGGTGCGGCGGTCCGGGCGGTCACCCGCCGGAATCTGCGGCAGGACGCGGATCTCCGCGGTCAGCCCGGCCGCCGTCACCACCCGCCACAGTGAGGCGATGAGTGGATCGTCGCCGACGAACGCGGCCGCACCGGCCGGGGCCGTGTCCTCCGCCGGAGCGGCGCGCTCGTGGCCGGCCGGCCGGCCGCCTCCGCCGGCGGCGACAGTGCTGCGCGGCGGAGCGGTGCGGTAGGTGATGCGTACCGGTTGAATGGTGGCGTTCGCGTCGATCGCGGCCTGGAACACGGCGGGCGCGAACCGCCCGCCGCCGCGCCCGCACCAGGTGGTGCCCTCCGGGAAGGCGACCACCCGTGAACCGCCGCGCAGTGCCGCCGCGATGTCGCGCACGGTCGTGGGCAGTGCGCGAAACCGTTCGCGTTCGACGAAGAGCGTGCCGCCGACGGCGGCGAGCCGGCCGAGCAGCGGCCAGTTCCCTATCTCGCTCTTGGCCAGCATCCGGCCGGGGAACACGGCCGCGACGATCGGGATGTCCAGCCATGAGATGTGGTTCGCGACGACGAGCGTGCCCGGTGCTCCCGCCCCGGGCGGGCCGATGACCCGCACTCGTACCCCGAAGGCCCGAACGACCCCGTACGCCCAGAGCCGGATCAACCGCTCCCGCCGTACCGCGCCGAGCAGCAGCACGAACGGGGCACCCAGCACCCCGGCCAGGATGAACGCGCACCCGGCGAGCAGCAGGACCACGGCCGCCGCGCGGCCCCGGGTGCGTCCGTCGTGACCTGCGCAGGTGAGCGGGGTGCAGGGTGAGGTGGGCAGCCAGGGGTTCACCGCAGTGGGGCGAGTGCGAGGAAGTGCCGCAGATAGCGCGGGTCGGTGCGGCGCAGCGACAGCAGTACGTACAGGTCGGCGACGTTGAAGTCGGGGTCGTACGCGGGCGCCCCGCAGACCCAGGCGCCCAGTCGCAGATAGCCGCGGAGAAGGGGAGGAAGCGTGGAGAGTCCGGTGGGCACGTCTCCGCGTCCTGCGGATCCGGCGGTGGGCTGCCAGAGGCGGTGGGGGGTGACCCAGTGGTCCTCGGGTGCCAGGTGCTTGGTCCGTACGGTTTCCCAGGCCCCGGCCGCGGCGACGCCACCGTCGGCGAGGGGGATCGAGCAGCAGCCGGCCAGCCAGTTGTGCCCGGTGCGTTCCATGTAGCGGGCCAGTCCGGCCCAGATCAGCGCGATGACGGCGCCGTCCCGGTGGGCCGGGTGGACGCAGGACCTGCCGACCTCGACCAGGTCTTCGCGGATCGGGCCGAGCCGCCCGAGGTCGAACTCGCTCTCCGCATAGAGGCGCCCGGCGATCCGTGCCCGGTCGGGCGGCAGCAGGCGGTAGGTGGCGACGACGTCGCCGGTGGTCTCCTCCCGTACCAGCAGATGGTCGCAGTAGGCATCGAACGCGTCGCTGTCCAGACCGGGTTCGGCTCCTTCCAGCCTGGCGCCGAGCTCACCGGCGAAAACCTGATGGCGCAGGCGCTGGGCGGCACGTACGTCTTCCTGGTCGACGGCGAGGGACACCCGGTAGCGCGACGGGGCCGGCGGGGAGGGCTGCGCGGGAACAACGGGGGCGGTGGGGAGAGAAGTGACGGGCAGCGCGTTCATGACGGTCTCCGGGGACGGATCGGCAAGGGCGGCCGCCGGGCCTTCGCACTGCTGCGAAGCCCGGCCCCCCTACTTCTTCCGTGACCGGCTGGATTCGACATGACCGCATGGGAGAGCCGGGATGTGCGAAGGCTGAATCCCGGGTGTGTCCGAGCGGATCGGTACGGGGTGTGTCAGCCGCCCGCGAGCTGGTCGGTGATCTTCTCCGAGGCCGACTTGGCCTCTTCCTGCGGGTCGCCGCCCTGGAGGACAGCCGTCATGTACGGCTTGATCGGGTTGACGGCCTCGACATTCGCCCACTGCGGCGAGTTGGGCGTCGCACGCCCCTTCGTGGCGCCCCGGGCCATCGCCGCGGTGCCCTCCTGTCCCACGATGACACGCGCGAGACCGGGCTTGTTGGGCACGTAACTCATGGTCCTGGCGAGTTCCTCCTGCCACTTCCGGCCCGCCAGCGCCTTGATCACATCGATACCCGCGGTGCGCTGACTCGCCTTCTGCGGAACGATCAGATCGGACCCGCCGGTGAACACGGAGCCGGGAGCCTTCGCGGTCTTGCCCGGGATCGGGAAGTAGCCCAGCTTTCCCTTGAGTTCGGGGTTCAGCTGCTCGATCTGCGCGGCGGCGCCGGGCACCGAAATGATCTGCGCGACATCGCCCTCGGCAAAGACCTTGGCCTGCGGGGGCCTTTCCTCGTCCGCGTCCTTGGGGCCGTCACCGAGCGCCTGGAGTTCCTTGTAGAAGCTCATCCCCCTGATTGCGCCGGGGCTGTCCAGGGCGCCTTCCCATTCGCCGCCCCTCTCCTCGGCCAGTTCGCCGCCCTCGTCCCAGATGAATCCGGCGAGGACATACCAGTTCTGGCCCGCGAGATAGATGCCCTGATTGCCGTTCCGGTTCAGCTGTGCGCTGACCGCGATCCACTCGTCCCGGGTCTTCGGCGGGGTCTTGATACCGGCCTGCCCGAAGAGGTCCTTGTTGTAGATCACCACTCGATTGGCTGCGTACCACGGGATGCCGTACTGGACGCCGTCGATGCTGCCCGGGTCGGCGAGACCGGGCAGCCAGTCCTCGCTGCCGAGGTCACGCATGGACTCCAGGGTGAGGTCGCTCAGCCCGCCGCTCTCCGCATACTGGGGGACCTGGGTGTTCCCGACCTCGATGACGTCCGGGGTGTCCTTGCCCTTGATCGCGTCGGTGACCTTCGGGCCGATGCCGCTCCAGCTCTGGATCTTGAACTCGAGCTCGATGGAGGGGTGTTCGTCCTCGTACGCCTTTGTGAAGCGCTTCAGGAAATCGGCGGAGACACTGTCCTTCATCAGCCAGATCGTGACCTTTTTGCTGCTGGACGCCTCCGAGCCCGGGACGAAGCCGCATCCGCCCAGCGCAAAGGTGGAAACGAGCACAACGGCTCCGACGAGTATGCGGTTCTTCACCAGGTTCACCTTCTGCGAAACGGCACGACGAAATCCAGAACCCGGTGTGGGGGATTGCGGGCGGCGCTCGCACGGGCGTGGCTGGATTTTGGTATGGACCTTTGCTCTGGTCAAGTCCCGTTCATCACACATTCCGCACACCGACCTCTCGCGCACCCGGGCCGGGTAGGGCACCGTGGTAGGGACGAGAGGAGACATAAGATGTCGAATCACACCTATCGGGTCACGGAAATCGTGGGAACCTCTCATGAAGGCGTCGACGACGCCATCCGCAGAGGCATCGCAAGAGCTTCGGAAACGTTGCACAATCTCGATTGGTTCGAGATCACGCAGGTTCGCGGAGAGATCACGGATGGCCGGATCGAGCACTATCAGGTAGGCCTGAAGGTGGGCTTCCGGCTCGACGAGACGAGCTGATCCGGCACGGCCGGACCCGGGCCGCGTCCGGCCGGTTCCACCACGCCGGAATCACGTACGGCCCTCACGCTCCTGCGCGTCCTCGAGCGCCGGCGACACCTTCGCCCAGCGGGCCCGCACCACGGCGAAGCCGGCCTGCTCCGCCGCATCGCAGACGAGTTCGTCGTCGTCGACCAGCATCCGCACCTCGTGCTCCCGGCCCAGCCGCTTCAGGGTCTCCAGCTTGGTGTACCGGGCCGGCCTGCGGTCGTCGTTGCGGCGCATGTACAACCGCCCCTCGGGCAGTCCCTGTTCCGTCAGCCAGGCCACGGTGTCCCGGCGGCAGCGCTCGGGCCGCCCGGTGAGATACCTGACCTCGCATTCCTCGGCACTGCTCAGTACCAGCCGTACCCCTTCGGGAAGCGGCGGGTCGTCGACAGCCGCGGAGAAGAAGCTGTTCCAGTCGCGCCGTCGCCCCTCCAGATAGTGCTGCCGGTGGCCGGCGTCCGCGAGCGTGCCGTCCAAGTCGAATACGGCCAGGGGCCGGTGGTCACTTCTCACACCCCCAGCAAATCAGACCAGCGCAACCACCAGGAGCACCAGCACGACCACCCCGGCCACCACTGCGGCGACCCGCAGGGACCGGCACCGCGACCAGATCGGGAGGACCTCGGGGCCATCGCGTCCGGGGAAGACATAGAAGACGTGGTCGGGATCGTCGGGGATCGCGACCGCGGCCAACTGCAGCAGGCCGATGTCGACGCGTCGGGCCACTTCGCCCTGGAGCGGTGCGAGGGCCGACTCGACGGCCTTGATGTGGGCCGGGTCCAGACCGCCGGGGAGCGGGCTGCCGACCGAGGTCAGAGTGACGCGTTCCCACGCTCCGACGCGTCCGGTCTGCTGCCGGACGCGCAGCGGCGGTGCCGGCTGCGGCAGCTTCAACGCGGTCCGCTCGGGTGCGTGCCCGACCGAACCCCCGGTCCACAGGGTGACCAGGCCCGTACCGTCGCACGGGGTGTGCGCCGTCGACCTCTCGCCCGAACAGACCGGGCAGACCCTGAAGCCCGTGTCGTCGCACTGCGGACACTTCTTGGTGCCCCTTCCCCGACATTCCGGACAGGCGGTGCGAGGCTTGCGGCACTTCACACAGGTGGTCCGCCCGGCAGTGGGCTTGCCCCGCGCCGACTCGGCCGTCGAGGGGTCCTTGCGGCGCCCGCCCGTGCCGTCGCACCAGGTGCACGGCTCGACACCCTTGCAGGCCGGGCACATCGGGCCGGTGTCACAGCGCAGCTTTCCCTTGGCCCGGCACCGCGAGCACGGCTGCCGTCCCTCGTCGCACCCGCAGGGCACCGTTCGCACCGAGCCACGGAGCACGAACTCCACCGTCCGTGAGACCGTCGGGTCCTTCGGCGGCTCGACCGGATGGTCGCGCAGATCGCCTTCGTACGTGGGCCGCCCCGACGTGTCGTAGGTGCCGGGCCTGGTCTCCGGCCGCGTGGTACGAGTCTCCACGCACCGGACGATTCTCAGGTCGAGCATCGGGAGCTGAGCGATGTCGGCGCCGGTCCGCCGCAGCTGCGGCCCCTGTCCGGGCCGGCCGGTGTGCCGGGCGATCGCTTCGAGGATGTCGTTCTCGGACAGTGGGTCGGCCCTGACGGCGCTTCCACCTCCCCGGTAGGCGCGCCCGTGCGCAGGACGCAGCGTACGGGCGTGGCCGTCCGGCACTCAAGAGTGCGTCGCGAGGACCTCACGAGGACCGCCCCGAGGTCTCCGTCACACCACCCGCGCGCCCACACGCGCGCGCGGATGTGTGATCATGCCCCTACGTTCCGCGCAGATCGCAAAAGGTTGTACAGGATGCGCATGGAACCAAAAGCGTTTGTAAAGCTATATTCAGGTTTGTGGCATCCAACGTTAACCATGTGAAGCGAATACTCCTGCGTTCAGGGAAGAGCCCCTACGACGTCGTCCCCGTCGAGCGAGCTCTCCATGACGACGTGTTCGCCACCAACTCAGGCAACCTGATCTTCAGCGACGCCGCTCACAAGATCCTGGAGACGCCACGTTCGGAGGTGGTGTCGAACGGCATCGCCACCAGGGTCGCCGATGCCGACCGGATCAACAGCGAGTACGACGTCTTCGTCATCCCGCTCGCCAACGCCTTCCGGCCCTCCTTCGAGCGCCAGCTGGAGCGTCTGACGCAGCTGATCACGAAACTGAAGATCCCGGTCGTCGTCCCGGGTGTGGGTGCCCAGACCGGAATCAATTACTCCGCGGAACGGCTGCGGCCCATGCAGCCGACGGTCCACGCGTTCGTCTCCGCCGTGCTCGACCACAGCGCCTCCATCGGCGTGCGCGGGGAGTTCACCGAGCGGTATCTGCGGGACATGGGATTCCGTGACGTGGAGGTCATCGGCTGCCCCTCGATGTTCCTCAACGGCAGCAGGCTCGACATCCGGGAGGGCGGCCGGGCGCTGGGGCCCGAGTCGCGGATCGCCATCAACGGATCCCATGACGCCGTGCGGAAGCACAAACTCGGGCAGATCATCAACCGCACCCACGCGCGCTACCCCCACCTCCGGTTCATCGGGCAGAACCTCTCCGACGCACGTCAGCTGCACTGGCGCGACCTGTCCCATCAGAACGCCTCGCTGACCGACATCCCCACCCACCCCGACCACCCCATGTACGGGGAGGACAAGGTCCGGGTCTACATCGACCCGGTCACCTGGATGGACGACCTGCGGGGCTTCGACTTCTCCTTCGGCTCCCGGATCCACGGCAACATCGCGGCACTGCTGGCCGGAACGCCCGCCACCGTGCTCTGCGGCGACTCCCGGACGCTGGAGCTGTGCCGCTACTTCGACATCCCGCACCGGATGCTCACCGAGGTCCCCTTCGACCTCGACCCCGCCGACCTCTACGCCGAGGCGGACTTCGGGCCGCTGATGCGCGGTCACCGGGAGCGGTTCGACCGGTTCATGAACTTCCTCGACAAGAACGGCCTGGAGAACACCTTCACCCACGGCGACGGCGGTGCGGCCTTCGACGCACGGATGAGCACTCTGGCCTTCCCTCCGGGTATCCGCCCCTGGGTCGGAGCCGACGCCTCCACGATGGGTGCGCGACTCAACTGGCTCCAGTCCCAGCTGACGGACCTCACCGCCCAGAACACCCAGCTCAAGCGGAAGCTCGCGAAGAGCACCGCACTGCCCGTCCAGCGCTCCACGTACCAGCGGGCCCGCAGTGTCGTGGGAAGGCCCATAAAGCGCGCCCTGCGTCCGTCGCGCTAGGACCTGTCCGAACCTCCGAGGCCGGTCCTGCAGGACCGGCCTCCGGTCGTCCGGGGCCCGGGAAATGGTCCGGCAGCCCTGCGCCGACCGGTCCCGCACCTACGGGCCTCACCGCTCCTGAGCCGGTCCTGACGCCTAGAATCGGAGTGTTTGTCCCCAGGCCGTCGGCCCTGCCCCGATCCGTACGGAGTCCCCGCGCACATGTCCACCCCCCACGATCCTTACGTCCGGGTGCGCGGCGCCCGTGAACACAATCTCCAGGACGTCTCGGTCGACATCCCGCGCGACACACTCACCGTGTTCACCGGCGTCTCGGGCTCCGGGAAGTCCTCCCTCGCGTTCGGGACGATCTACGCCGAGGCGCAGCGCCGCTACTTCGAGTCCGTCGCCCCGTACGCCCGCCGGTTGATCCATCAGGTCGGTGCACCCGCGGTCGGCGAGGTCACCGGACTGCCGCCCGCCGTCTCGCTGGAGCAGCGCCGCTCGGCGCCCGGTGCCCGTTCGTCCGTCGGGACGGTCACCACGCTCTCGAACTCCCTGCGCATGCTGTTCTCGCGCGCCGGGGACTACCCGGCCGGCGCCGAACGGCTGGACTCCGACTCCTTCTCACCGAACACCGCCGCCGGGGCGTGTCCTGAGTGCCACGGTCTCGGCCGTATCCACCGGACCACCGAGGAGCTGCTCGTACCCGAGCCCTCGCTGTCGATCCGGGACGGTGCGATCGCCGCCTGGCCGGGGGCCTGGCAGGGCAAGAACCTGCGAGATGTGCTGGACGCGCTGGGCTACGACATCGACCGACCGTGGCGCGAGCTCGACGCCGGGGACCGGGAGTGGATCCTGTTCACCGATGAGCAGCCGGTGGTGACGGTCCATCCGGTGCGTGACGCCGGGCGGATCCAACGCCCTTACCAGGGCACGTACATGAGTGCCCGCCGTTATGTGATGCACACCTTCGCGGACTCCAAGAGCCGTACTCTGCGGGCGAAGGCCGAGCGCTTCCTGACCAGTGCCCCCTGCCCGGTGTGCGGCGGCAGCCGGCTGCGTCCGGAGGCGATGGCCGTCACCTTCGCCGGCCGCTCGATCGCCGAACTCGCAGCGCTTGCGCTCACCTCACTCGCCGAGGTGCTGCGCGCGGCGGGCGGCGGTGACACGGCACGGGTGCTGACGGCAGATCTGCTCGCCCGGATCGAGACGGTCACCGAGCTCGGACTCGGCTATCTCAGCCTCGACCGTACGGCTCCGACACTGTCCTCCGGCGAGCTGCAACGGCTTCGGCTCGCCACTCAGTTGCGCTCCGGTCTGTTCGGTGTCGTCTATGTGCTGGACGAGCCGTCGGCCGGTCTGCACCCGGCGGACACCGAGTCGCTGCTGGGGGTGCTCGGCCGGCTGAAGGAGGCCGGGAACTCGGTCTTCGTCGTGGAGCATCAGATGGATGTGGTGCGCCGGGCGGACTGGCTGGTCGATGTGGGACCGCTGGCCGGTGAGCACGGGGGCCGGGTGCTGCACAGCGGTCCCCCGGCCGGACTTGCGCAGGTGGCGGAGTCGGCGACCCGGCGCTTCCTCTTCGACGACGGACCCGCTCCGGTGCGGGAGGTGCGTACGCCGTCGGGGTGGCTGAAGCTGAACGGGGTCGACCGCCACAATGTGCGGGGGGTGGACGCGGAGTTTCCGCTCGGGGTGTTCACGGCCGTCACCGGTGTCTCGGGGTCGGGGAAGTCGACCCTGGTCGGTCAGGTGCTGGCCGGTGTCCTCGCCGACCGGCATGCCTCCGCCATCGCCGACCTCCCCACCGAGCGTCCCACGCCCGGGTGCGCGTCGGTGGAGGGACTGGAGGCGGTGGACCGTCTGGTGCAGGTCGACCAGAGGCCGATCGGCCGTACTCCTCGGTCCAATCTGGCCACGTACACCGGGCTCTTCGATGTCGTACGGAAACTGTTCACCGAGACGGACACGGCGCGCGAGCGCGGCTACAAGGCCGGACGGTTCTCGTTCAACGTGGCGGGCGGGCGGTGCGAGACCTGCCAGGGCGAGGGGTTCGTCTCCGTCGAACTGCTCTTCCTGCCCAGTACGTACGCGCCCTGCCCCGACTGTCACGGTGCGCGGTACAACCCTCGGACCCTGGAGGTCACCCTGCGCGGTCTCGACATCGCGCAGGTGCTGGATCTGACGGTGGAGTCGGCGGCCGGCTTCTTCGCCGGTACGCCCGCTGCCGAGCGCAGTCTGCGGACTCTGCTCGACGTCGGGCTCGGCTATCTGCGGCTCGGCCAGCCCGCCACGGAGCTGTCGGGCGGCGAGGCCCAGCGGATCAAGCTCGCCGCCGAGCTCCAGCGCACCCGCCGAGGCCACACCATGTATCTGCTCGACGAGCCGACGACCGGGCTGCACCCTGCCGATGTAGAGGTGCTGATGCGCCAGTTGCACGGTCTGGTCGACGCGGGCAACACGGTTGTGGTCGTGGAGCACGACATGGCGGTGGTGGCCGGCGCCGACCGGGTGATCGACCTCGGTCCCGGCGGCGGCGACCGGGGTGGCCGGATCGTGGCGGCGGGACCGCCCGCCGAGGTCGCGCGTGCGGAGGGCAGCCGTACAGCGGCGTACCTCAGGGCGTCCCTCCGTCTCCCCTGAGGATTCAATCGAGTTCAACTCCCCTGTTTCCACCGAGAGTTGCCGCATCAGGCAAGCAATGGGAAATGAAAAGGCAAAGAACATTGACCACAGGCTGGTCCAGACCAATTATGGGCATGCCTCACGGCCGCTCCATGCCGTGCGGCATGTGACCCCCGGCCGGGATTCACAGGAACGGGCCGCGCCCCCGACGGGGCGCGGTCGAGCCGTGCGATCCGCCCGTTGTCTCACCCCGCTGGGAGCACCCCATGAGACGTCCAAGAACACTCGGCGCAGTCCTGAGTGTCCTGGCAACGACCATCGCGTCCGCCGGCCTGATCCTCGGATCGGGAGCCGGTGCGCAGGCCGCCACGACCGCCGCCACGCCCCTGCCCGCACATGTCTTCGCCCCGTACTTCGAGGCGTACAACGGAGACAGCCCGGCCGCCCTCTCCGAGCAGTCCGGCGCCAAGTATCTGACCATGGCCTTCGTCCAGACGGAGGCCCGCGGTTCCTGCACCCCGTACTGGAACGGCGATTCCGGCCAGCCCATCGCACAGTCCGAATTCGGCGCCGACTTCACCACCATCCGGTCGCGCGGCGGCGATGTGATCCCGTCGTTCGGCGGCTACGCGGCCGACAACGGCGGCACCGAGATCGCCGACAGCTGCACCAGCGTCGACTCGATCGCCGCGGCGTACGAGAAGGTCATCACGACCTACGACGTGTCCCGCCTCGACATGGACATCGAGGACAACTCGCTGGAGAACGGCGCAGGAATCGACCGCCGCAACAAGGCGATCAAGAAGGTGCAGGACTGGGCCGCCGCCAACGGGCGCTCGGTGCAGATCTCCTACACCCTGCCCACCACCACGAGCGGTCTCGCCGACAGCGGTCTTGCGGTGCTGGAGAACGCCGTGTCCAACGGCACCAGGGTCGACGTCGTGAACCTCATGACGTTCGACTACTACGACGGCGCCTCGCACAACATGGCGCAGGACACCCAGACGGCGATCACCGGCCTGAAGGGCCAGCTGGCCGGCCTGTACCCGGCGAGGACCGACGCCCAGCTGTGGGGCATGACCGGCATCATCGAGATGCCGGGCATCGACGACTACGGCCCGGCCGAGACGTTCACCACGGCCGACGCCACCTCGGTCTACAACTGGGCCGTGTCCAAGGGCGTCAGCACCCTGTCGTTCTGGGCGCTGCAGCGCGACAACGGTGGCTGCCCCGGCACCGGGGGCAGCGACAGCTGCTCCGGCATCGCGCAGGACACGTGGTACTTCTCCCACACCTTCGAGCCCTTCACGAGCGGCACCGGTCCGGTGACGGACGACTACTCGGTGACCGTCGCACCCGGTTCGGCCACTGTCGCCCCCGGTGGCTCCACCACGGCGGCCGTGAACACCTCGGTCACCTCCGGCAACGCGAAGACCGTCGCGCTGACGACGAGCGGGGCGCCCGCCGGGGTGACAGCGACCCTCAGCCCGGCCTCGGTCACCGCAGGGGGTACGTCGAAGCTGACGGTCGACGCGTCGGCTTCCGCGGCGCCCGGCACGTACCGGATCAATGTGACCGGCACCGCGGGCGCGCTCAGCCACGCGGCGACCTTCACCCTGACGGTGTCGGGTCCGGGTGGTGGCACCGGCGCACTGGTCAACGGCGACTTCGAGACGGGTTCGCTGAGTCCCTGGACCTGTGAGTCCGGCGGCGCGGTCGTCTCCACTCCTGTGCACGGCGGTTCGCACGCGCTCGCTGCGGCGGCCGACTCGTCCCGGACGGGCGAGTGCACGCAAACGCTCAGGCTGTCCCCCAACACCAAGTACACACTGAGTGGTTGGGTGCAGGGCAACTACGGCTACCTCGGTGTGCGGGGCGACGCCTCGGCGAGCACCTGGGGTTCGTCGAGCGGCTATGCCAAGCAGTCGGTGGCGTTCACCACCGGCTCGACCGGCACGGTGACCGTCTATCTGCACGGCTGGTACGGGCAGGGAACGGTCTACGGCGACGACATCTCGGTGACGTCGTGACCTGCCGGTCGGTCTGAGACTTCCCGGCCCCTGAGGTGGGCGGCCTCCGGGGCCAGGGACTCTGCCATGGTCTCAGCGGTGCACCTTCCGGGTCGCCCGCAGCCACTCCTTGTTCATGGCCGAGATCGACGGCAGCGGGATGCCCTTCGGGCAGGCCGTGGCGCACTCCCCGGTGAGTGTGCAGCCGCCGAAGCCCTCGCTGTCCATCTGTCCGACCATGTCGAGCACCCGGGTCTCGCGCTCCGGGGCGCCCTGCGGCAGGACATTGAGGTGGTTGATCTTCGCCGACGTGAAGAGCATCGCCGAGCCGTTGGGGCAGGCCGCGACACAGGCGCCGCAGCCGATGCACTCGGCGTGCTCGAAGGCGAAGTCGGCGTCCGGCTTGGGCACCGGTGTGGCGTGTGCCTCGGGGGCGGTGCCGGTCGGGGCGGAGATGTAGCCGCCTGCCTGGATGATCCGGTCGAAGGCCGAGCGGTCCACGACCAGGTCCTTGACGACCGGGAAGGCCGAGGCGCGCCACGGTTCGATGTCGATCGTGTCGCCGTCCTGGAAGGACCGCATGTGGAGCTGGCAGGTGGTGGTGCGTTCCGGACCGTGGGCATCGCCGTTGATGACGAGGCTGCAGGCGCCGCAGATGCCTTCACGGCAGTCGTGGTCGAAGGCGACGGGATCGTCTCCGGTGAGGATGAGCTCCTCGTTGAGGGTGTCGAGCATTTCCAGGAACGACATGTCCTGCGAGATGCCGTCCACCTCGTAGGTGGACATGGCGCCGGGGGCGTCGGCGTTCTTCTGGCGCCAGACGCGCAGGGTGAGCTTCATGCGTAGCTCCGCTGAGTGGGGTGGACGTACTCGAAGACGAGGTCTTCCTTGTGCAGGACGGGTGCCTCGCCGGTGCCGGAGAACTCCCAGGCGGCGGCGTAGGAGAACTCCTCGTCCCGGCGGGCGGCTTCGCCGTCCGGGGTCTGTGACTCCTCGCGGAAGTGGCCTCCGCAGGACTCGGCGCGGTGCAGGGCGTCGAGGCACATGAGCTCGGCGAGCTCCAGATAGTCGACGACGCGGTTGGCCTTCTCCAGCGACTGGTTGAACTCGTCGCCGGTGCCGGGCACCTTGATGCGACGCCAGAACTCGTCGCGGATCTGCGGGATCCGGTCGAGGGCCTTGCGCAGCCCCTCTTCGGTGCGGGCCATGCCGCAGTACTCCCACATGAGTTCACCGATCTCGCGGTGGAAGGAGTCGGGGGTGCGGTCGCCGTCGACGGAGAGCAGCAGATTCAGCCGGTCCTCGGTGTCCGCGACGACCTCTTCGACGGCCGGGTGCGAGGCGTCGACCTCGTCGTGGTGCGGGTTGCGGGCCAGGTAGTCGTTGATGGTCGACGGCAGGACGAAGTAGCCGTCGGCGAGGCCCTGCATCAGCGCCGAGGCGCCGAGCCGGTTGGCGCCGTGGTCGGAGAAGTTGGCTTCGCCGATGGCGAAGAGGCCGGGGATGGTGGTCTGGAGGTCGTAGTCGACCCAGAGTCCGCCCATCGTGTAGTGCACGGCGGGGTAGATCCGCATCGGGGTCTCGTACGGGTTCTCCGCGGTGATCCGCGCGTACATGTCGAAGAGGTTGCCGTACTTCTCCTCGACCTTGGCCCTGCCCATCCGCTGGATGGCTTCGGCGAAGTCCAGGTAGACGCCCTGTCCGCCGGGTCCGACACCGCGGCCCTCGTCGCAGACGTTCTTCGCGGCGCGCGAGGCGATGTCACGCGGCACGAGGTTGCCGAAGGCCGGATAGATGCGCTCCAGGTAGTAGTCGCGCTCGTCCTCGGGGATCTCGTTGGCGGGGCGGTTGTCGCCCTTGGCCTTCGGGACCCAGATCCGGCCGTCGTTGCGCAGCGACTCGCTCATCAGTGTCAGCTTGGACTGGTGGTCACCGGTGCGCGGGATGCAGGTGGGGTGGATCTGGGTGAAGCACGGGTTGGCGAAGTACGCGCCGCGCCGGTGGGCGCGCCAGATGGCGGTGGCGTTGGAGTTCATGGCATTCGTCGACAGGTAGAAGACGTTGCCGTAGCCGCCGCTGGCCAGCACGACCGCGTCGGCGAAGTACGTGTCGATCTTCCCGGTGACCAGGTCGCGGGCGACGATGCCACGGGCCTTGCCGTCGACGATGATCAGGTCGAGCATCTCGGTCCGTGCGTGCAGTTCGACGTTGCCCGCGGCGATCTGCCGGGACAGTGCCTGGTAGGCGCCGAGGAGGAGCTGCTGCCCGGTCTGGCCGCGGGCGTAGAACGTACGGGAGACCTGGACGCCGCCGAAGGAGCGGTTGTCGAGGAGGCCGCCGTACTCGCGGGCGAAGGGAACTCCCTGGGCGACGCACTGGTCGATGATCTCGACGGAGATCTGGGCGAGCCGGTGGACGTTGGACTCGCGGGCGCGGAAGTCGCCGCCCTTGACCGTGTCGTAGAAGAGCCGGTGGATCGAGTCGCCGTCGTTGCGGTAGTTCTTCGCGGCGTTGATACCGCCCTGGGCGGCGACGGAGTGGGCGCGGCGGGGCGAGTCCTGGAAGCAGAACTGGACGACGTGGTAGCCCTGTTCGGCCAGCGTCGCCCCGGCCGAGCCACCGGCGAGGCCGGTGCCGACGACGATGACGGTGTGTTTGCGTCGGTTGGCCGGGTTGACCAGCTTTGCCTGGAAACGGCGGGTGTCCCAGCGTTCGGCGACGGGGCCTTCGGGGGCCTTGGCGTCGACGACGGGCGCGCCCGTCTCGTAGTGCGAGTAGTCGGTCATGTCAGCTCACGACTCCGGTCATGACGGCGACGGGTACGGAGATGAAGCCCACCGTCAGCACCAGTGCGAGGACGTTGGCGATGGTCTTGAGGGCACGGTCACGGGTCGCGTTACCCGCGCCGAGGGTCTGGGCGGCACTCCAGAAGCCGTGCTGGACGTGGAGTCCGAGGGCGAGCATGGCGACGATGTAGATGGTGTTGCCGTACCAGGTGGAGAAGGTGTCGATGACGTTCTGGTACGGGTGCCCGGACTGGAATCCGCCGGAGTGCACGGTGCCCGTCGTCAGGTCGAGGATGTGCCAGACGATGAACAGGGCGAGGATGATCCCGCCCCAGCGCATGGTGCGGGTGGCGTAGCTCGCCCGGGGCTTCTTGTGGACGTACTTGCTGGGCCGTGCCCTGATGTCGCGACGGCTCAGCTGGTACGCGGAGGTGGCATGCAGCACTACGGCGGCGACGAGCACGACGCGGACGATCCACAGGGCCCACTCGTAGTGCAGGAAGGGCTCGCCCATGGTCCGCAGCCAGTGCGCGTAATGGTTGAACTCGCCGGATCCGAAGAAGATCTTCAGGTTGCCGATCATATGGACAACCAAGTAGAGGAGCATGACCAGGCCGCTCACGGCCATGATCGTCTTCTTGCCGACGGACGAGTCCCAGAGCGTACGCGTCATGGACGGCCGTCGGTCCGTCCGTGTTGCCAATGCCATGGACACGACGCTAGGGCCGAAAGGCCCCATCAGTCCAAGACATGGAGCAGCTCATCTTCATAGGCGTGGGCTATCATGCCCGCTAGGCTGAGTGTATGCAATTCCAGCAGCTGACGTACTTCGTGGCCGTGGCCGAGACCCGTCACTTCACTCGCGCCGCCGAGGAGGTGCATGTTTCACAGCCCTCGCTCTCCCAGCAGATCAGAGCGCTGGAGAACGAGCTGGGGGCGGAGCTGTTCAGCCGGGCCCGCGGCAACATCACCCTCACCGATGCGGGCGAGGCCCTGCTGCCGCTCGCCCGGCGTATCCTCGCGGATGCCGACACCGCACGCCACCAGGTGCAGGAGCTGGCTCAGCTGCGCCGGGGCCGGGTCCGGCTCGGCGCCACACCCAGCCTCTGCACGGGCCTGCTCCCCGACGTTCTGCGCGCCTTCCACGACCGGCATCCGGGAATCCAACTGCTGCTGGAGGAGGGCGGTTCGCTCGACCTCGTACGGGAGCTGGCACGCGGAGCACTCGATCTGGCCCTGATCGTGCTGCCGCTGCCCGCGGCGTCCCCCGCGCTCACCACGGTCGAACTGCTCCAGGAGGATCTGGTCGTGGTGTCGTCGGCACAGGCGCCGCGGCCCGGCCGGGGTGGGAGCGTGAGGATCGCCGACCTGCAGGGGGAATCCCTGGTGATGTTCCGGCACGGCTACGACCTGCGCGAACTGACGGTCGCCGCCTGCCGCGCGGAGGGCTTCGAGCCGTCGTTCACGGTGGAGGGCGGGGAGATGGACGCGGTGCTCGGCTTCGTCCGGGCAGGGCTCGGGATCGCTGTGGTGCCCAGCATGGTCGCCGTCCGGGCCGGCCACGACCTGCGGACCACGCCGCTGGCCCGCCCGGGCCTGCGGCGCACGATCGCGCTCGCGCACCGCAGCGATGTGGCACCACCGCGCGCGGCGCGCGAGCTGCAGAAGGTGGTACTCGCAGCCGGACGGCCCTGAGCCGGCCCCGGGCCGCCGGTTACGCGGCCTACGGCCGCGCTTCGTTCTCGATCGCCGGACGGGCTTGATCTTCGCGATTGAGCACGGGACGTCGACCGGACGGCCTCGGCGCCTTCACTCCCCCGCCCCCTCACACCGCGTCGGCCAGCAACAGTGAGTGGATCCGGTCGGGCGCACCGGGGCGGGCGTAGTACCACCCCTGGGCCGTGTCGCACCCCAGCTCCCGCAACTGCTCCGCCTGGGCCCCGGTCTCCACGCCCTCCACCGTCACCGCGAGGTCCAGGCTGTGCGCCAGCGAGACGATTCCCTCGACGATCTTCAGATCGACCGGATCCGCCGGATGCTGCTGCATGCCCTGTGTGAAGGAGCGGTCCAGCTTGAGGACGCTCACCGGAAGCCTGCGCAGGTTCGCCAGGTTCGAGTACCCGGTGCCGAAGTCGTCGAGTGCTATGTCGACGCCCATGTCCGCCAGTTGCCGCAGCGGCTTCAGCAGATCGTCGTCGGCGCCGATGAGCGCGGACTCGGTGACCTCCAGGCACAGGGCCCCGGGTTCGAGCCCCGACCGCTCCAGCACGTCGACCGTCTCGGCGACCAGCCGCGGATGGTGCAACTGGGTCGGCGAGAGGTTGACGTTTATCCGCAGCGGACCGCCGTCGCTGTGCCGCTCCTGCCAGAAGTGGGCCTGCCGCACGGACTCCTCCAGCACCCAGCGGCCGAGCGGCACGATCAGCCCGGTGTGTTCGGCGAGCGGGATGAACCGGTCGGGACCGAGCACCCCGTGCTGCGGATGGCACCAGCGCACCAGTGCCTCCGCACCGTGCACCGTGCCGTCGCCGAGGTGCACGAGGGGCTGGTACTCGATGAAGAACTCACCGCGCTCCAGAGCGGCGGGCAGCGCGGTGGTCAGCCCGTGCCGGGTGATGGCACGGGCATCCGCCTCGGCGTCGGCGAGCTCGAAGCGGTTGCCGCCCGCCGACTTGGCCCGGTACATCGTGATGTCGGCGCTGCGCAGTACCTCTGCGGCGCTGCGTTCACCGGCCGGCCCTTCGACGATCCCGATGGAGCCGCGTACGGTCAGCTCACGGCCCTCCAGCCGGATCGGGGTTCCGAGCACGCCGAGGATGCGGCAGGCCAGCTCGTCGACCTCCTTCCGGGTGTCGGGGCCGGTGGTCAGGGCCACGAACTCGTCGCCGCCGAGCCGAGCCACCATCTCGCCGGGCGCGGTCGCACAGGTCTGCAGCCGGTCGGCCACCTCGACCAGCAGCCGGTCCCCCGACGCGTGGCCGAGGCTGTCGTTGATCGCCTTGAAGCCGTCGAGGTCCAGATAGCACAGGCCGAAGCGACTGCCGTCGTCGGCGGAGAGCGCCTTCTCCAGCCGCTCGAAGAACAGTGTCCGGTTGGGCAGGCCGGTGAGCGCGTCATGCGTGGCCTCGTACCGCAGCCGCAGGTTGAGCAGCCGACGCTCCGTGGTGTCCTCCATCAGCGCCAGCTGATACTCCGGCCTGCCCTCGGAGTCGCGCAGCAGTGACACCGTCAGATTGGTCCACAGCACGGTGCCGTCGTTGCGGTAGTACGGCTTTTCGACCCGGTAGTGCTCGCGTTCGCCACGTACCAGCTCGTTGTAGTACTTCCACACCTGGGGCGAGTCCTCGGGGTGGACCCACTCGTTGAACTTGTGGCTGCGCACATGGTGCTCGAGCCCGCCGAACATCCGGGTGAGCGTGTCGTTGACCTCCAGCACATTGCCGTCCAGGTCGGCGATCCCGATGCCGATGGCCGCGTCCCTGAAGACGGCGCGGAAGCGTGCCTCGGTGGCGTGCAGAGCCTGCTCGGCATCCGAGCGGGCGGTGAGCGCCGAGCGGGCGATGGCCTCCTGTTCGGCGAGGGTCCGCTCGCGCAGCGCCCCGGTGAAGCCGCCTGCGAGGGCATGCTGTATCCGGGCGCAGCGGGCTCTGCTGTCCTCGGTCGACAGTGCCGTCGCGCCGTTGCTTCCGCAGTAGAGCACGAGGTAGGACTCGATGACGCCGAGCGTGCTGCTGAGTGCGTCCGGGTCCGTGCAGTGTGCGGCCACGAGGGCGACGCCCACCTCGCTCGCGGGCGTCGCGTCGAAGGGCCGCGCGTGCAGGATGTCGCTGAGCCCGCGGGCCAGCGGCAGCAGATGCTGTTCGAACTCCGTGCGCGTCATGGAGGTGGCCGTCGACGGGAAGGTGGCCCGGCTCCAGATCGTGGCGAATCTCCGGAGCCGGTCCTCGGGCCCGTCGGGCTCCGTGTCGGGCGCTCCGGACGACTGGGCGGGAATGCTCACGCCTTGCGTCCCACCCCTGCGAAGCCGGAGAAGGCAAATGGGTCCTCGTGCTCCACCGCATGGGGGGCGTCGGGGCGCCAGTTCGGCATCGACACGAGTCCGGGCTCGACCATCTCGTGTCCCTCGAAGAAGCGGGCGATCTCTTCGCGCGACCGCATGACCAGGGGGTTGCGGATGTTGTTGTAGACGCCGACCGCGCCGCCCGCCTCCTCCTGGGTGAGCGGAATCCCCTCGTACGAGGCGTGGGTGATGACGATGAGGCTGCCGGGGACGAGTTGCCCGCGCAGCTCGGCGACCGCGGTGTGCGGGTCGTCGGAGTCCTCGATGAAGTGGAGTACGGCGACGAGCAGCAGAGCCACCGGCCGGTCCAGGTCGAGCAGTTCGGAGATCACCGGGCTTTTCACGATCTCCTGCGGACGGCGCAGATCCCCGGCGGCGACCACCGCCCGGTCGTTTCCTTCGAGTACGGCCCGGCTGTGCGCGACCGCGACGGGGTCGTGATCGACATACGCCACCCGGGCCTCGGGGTCGGCCGCCTGTGCGACTTCGTGCACATTCCCGAAAGTCGGTATTCCGGAACCGATGTCCAGAAACTGGGTGATGCCCTGACTCACCGCATAACGCACGGCCCTGCGCATAAAGGCGCGATTCGCCTGCATGATCTTGGGGAGTCCCGGCATGAACTCCATGGCCTTGCGAGCCGCTTCCCGGTCCACCTCGAAATTGTGCGATCCGCCCAGATAGAAGTCGTACATGCGAGACACGCTCGGCACCGAAATGTCTATGCCTTGCGGTGCCCAGGCGGGACGCTCCATCGATGTCTCCAACAAGTCGCCACGGCGATCCGGCCATGTTCATGGTCAGTGTTGACCAGAGGCTACTGATCGACCGCCAGGAGAGCGAGCGGAAACGGAAATTAGCCGTCCGTTATTGGTCACACACCAGTGGCATGTGCAACCGGCCCGTCGCTGCGTGTGACATCCGGCGACGGACCGGCCCGGAGGGGCGCTGTCGGGCTACTTGGGGGCGCCCACAAGTTTGGCGTCGGGGGACACCGCGTACCATGTGCCCCCGGCGCCCTGGCCGTTGGTGTCTCCGGGCTTCACATCGCCGGAGAAGGTATAGACCGGCCAGCAGTCGATGGCTTGTTGCTTGATTCCGTCGGGCCGATTGAAGGTGACAAAACCCTTGGTCGTGACGCCTTTGACGTCTTTCTTTGCCAATGGGGCAACGACCGGCCACTTCGAGAGACAGGAACCTGTGCAGGCCGACTTCATCGGCCAGGCGACATCCTTCTTGAACCGATAGACCGTCATGCCGCGCTTGTCCACGACGATGTCCCCGAGTTTTGGATCCTTGCGGACCGAAAGCCCCGCGAGTTCGGCCGGTTCGGCGCCCGCCGGGCTGTCGGCGTTCACCGCGGCCTTCTTGCCGTCCGGTGCGGACGCGAACCAGGTGCCGCCCACGCCCTGCCCATTGGCGTCGCCGGGCGCGGTGTCCTTGGCATAGCGGTACATCGGCCGGCCCGCAATGGTGAGTTGCCGGGTGCCGTCGGAGCGGGTGACCTTGCCGATCAGTGCGGGATCGGTACCGGCCGCTGCCGTGACATTGCCCGCGGGCACCACCGGCCAGATCTTCGCGCACTCGCCTTCGCAATTCGACTTGGGCGGACTCGCGGTGTCCTTGTCGAAGCGGTAGAGCGTGAAACCCTCACTGTCCGTGAGGACTTTGCCGAGCTTCTTGCTGTTCCACACCCCGAGCCGGCCGGCCTCCTCGCCCGTGCCGCCCTGCTCCGCGCCGTCGGAGCCGTAGCCGCTGCCGGAGCCGTAACCGCCGCCGGAGCCGTAACCGCTGTCCGATCCGTAGCCGGTTCCCGTCTCCTGTCCGGCCGGGTCGGCGTTGCCGACGTTCTGCCCGTTGGGCGTCTCGGTTCCCTTGTCCTGACCGCACGCCGTCGTCAGCGTCAACAGGGCCGCCGCCGTCACTGCGAGCGAGGCGTTCCGCCAGGTGCTGCTCATGTCAACTCCCGTTCGTACAAAGCGAGTTATGACGCGTCTTCGCGCCATCCATGGCCTTGGATACGGGCGGCGGGCCCCTCTTTGTTCAACGCGTTCACAGAATTTCCCTGAGCCGCAAACACTCGGCGCCCCATGTCCCCACCATCAGGGGAATCCGGTGCGCCCCCGGCGTGCCCTGCGACCGGCCGGAACATGCTCCTCGTCGTGTACGGATCACTCATAGGACGGCTCACGGCAGCCGTCGCACTTCTCTGGCTGCTGACCGCCCCGGCACCCGCGGTGGCGGACAGCTGCGCGTACGCCTCCATCGGTGAGGGCGGCGCGAGTTCGGCGGTCGCCGTGTCGGGCAACGGTCACTGTCACGCGGGCCCGGCGCCCAAGCCGACTCCACCGCCCGCACCTCCGCCCCCTCCACCTCCACCACCACCCCCACTTCCTCCCCCTCCGCCTCCACCACCCCCTCCGCCACCACCGCCCCCCGCACCACCACGACCGGAACCGGAGCCCGTGCCACCGCCTCCTTCACCCTCACCCTCCGTACGCCCCACGCATCCGGTGCCCCGGCCCGTGGCGCTCCCCGCCTACCGCAAGCCGCCGCGCAAGGTCCCGCGACGCGGCACCTCCCTGGTCACCCTCACCCTGCTGATCACGGCCCCCGCGGTGTTCGCCGTCGCCGTGCTGCGTCCCCGCTCCCGATGACCTCCGGAGGAACCCATGTCGGAATGGCTTGTTCTCACCCTCGCGATGGTCGCGGCGAGCGCCGTCGTCCTGACCATCGCCGTACTCAACAACCGTCGGATCAAAGACGATGACGACCCGTCCGAGACCCCCGACGTCATCGAGTACATGACGATGATGATCGGCGTGGTCTACGCGATCGTGCTGGGTCTCGCCATCGCGGGCGTCTGGGAGGGCCGCAGCGCCGCCCAGGAGTACGTACGCCAGGAGGCCCAGGCGCTGCACGAGGTGAACGTCCGCTCCGCCGTCTACCCGGCCGGGGCGCGTACGCGCATCCGCGCCGACGTCGACGCCTACGTCCGCCACGTCGTCCACGACGAGTGGCGGTCGATGACCGAGCACGGCTCTCTCACCGACGAGGGGGCCCGGCTCCTGGGCAAGGTGCGCACCGATGTCGCCGACTACCGGCCGAGGAACGATCACGAGGGGCAGGCATATCAGCCACTGGTCGATCAGGTCGCCGCAGCCGACGACGCACGCAGCGCACGCGGACAGAGTGCCGGTGCGACCATGCCGGGCGTGGTCTGGTTCGGCCTGATCATCGGGGCGCTGGTCACCGTCGGGCTGATCTTCACGCTGCAGATCCGCAGAACCTTCCGCGAACTGCTGCTGGCCGGCCTCTTCAGCGTGCTGATCGCATTTCTCCTCTTCCTGATCTGGGACTTCGACTCCCCCTTCGGCCGGGGCATCTCGGCCACCGCGGCACCGTTCCTCGATCTGTTCCCCGGCGCGGCGGGCGGTTAGCGGTCCACCGGAATGCCGACGGTGCGCCGCCCGGGGGAAACAGGTGCCCCGGGCGGCGCACTCCGATCGCGAACAAAATGCGCAACTTCTAGCGTTTGGCGCGTCGAGGCGCATTTCTGACGCTATGTGGAAATCCGTTCCGCAACTGCTCCTCGGGGACCCGGAGGATTCACCCATGCGCGCAATAGGTGCCGCACCCGTCGCCCTGCTCGGCGCCGCCGCTCTCGCCCTGACCGCTCCGGCTGCAACCGCATTCGCCGCGACGTCGGGAGGCGCGTCCTCCGCGACCGGATACACCGTCACTCCGTCGGTGATCGCGCCGGGGAGCCAGGTCGTCCTGGCCGCCCGGGGGTGCTCTACAACCGCCACAGCCGGCTCCGGAGTGTTCGACACGGTCACCATTCCCAGGGGCGCGGCCGTCGCGGCCACGGTCGACTGGGACGCAGAACCTGGCGCCGCCTACGAGGTGACGTTCATCTGTAATACGTCACCCGGCTCCACGACGAAGGCCGGACTCACGGTCCGCGCGGCCTCCGACGCACCCGCCACGAGTACCCCGGTCTCGCCGGCCGGTGTACAGGGCGGACTCGGCGGCAGCGTCGACAGGATGAACGCCGCGGAGATCGCCGCCGGAACGGCGCTGGCGGTGGTCACGGCCACTGGCACCATCTATGTCGTACGTGAGCGCAAGGGGAGCCGCCCGCACTGAGAGCAGGGCAGTGCGGCCTGATACGCCCGTCGCCCCGGGTCCTCCTGCAGGACTCGGGGCGACGGGCGTATCAGGCCGGCACCACCCGTTCGCCCTTCACTGATCGCCGCCCGGCCGTCCCGCGCCTAGCGTTCCAAGCGTCGCGACGAAGGGAGAATCATGGGCCGGGACAACTGGCGCGTCGAACGGACCAGGCACTCGCCGTGGGGCGCTCTCGCCCTGGTGCTGCTCACCGGCCTGGCATTGATGCAGAACGGCGCGGACTTCTCCCTGGGCCCTCCCCGGCCGGCCGCCTCCACATCGGTCGATCTCCATCGGGCAGCCCCCGGAGTACCCAGCGGCAGCCCTGTCCGGGACGTTGCCGCAGCCCGGGCCGGGGTCGGTGCCGGGACCGGATAGCCTCACTGCCGTGACAGACCAACAGCCCCACCAGTTCGAACGTGGCACAGACGGCCCAAGAGTGATCGTCGCAGGCCTCGACGGGTCCGATTCCTCCATGCATGCCGCGGCGTACGCGGCGGGGCTCGCCCGTCGTCAGGGGGCCATGCTCGCCCTCGTCTATGTCCAGCCCGTGCTGCCCGCGGGGGCCGCGCTCGGCGCACCGGTCGCCGATACGACCGGAGAGGTCGCGGAGGAGCTGGTGAACGAGATCCGGGAGGCGACGGAGCGGATCAAGGACATATGGGATGTGCGCTGGGAGTTCCACACCTTCCGCGGTGATCCCTACAACGGGCTCGTCACAGCGGCGGAGGAGCTGAAGGCCGATGCCGTCGTGGTGGGAGCGTCGGAGTCGGCCGGGCACCGGTTCATCGGATCGGTGGCGATCCGGCTGGTGAAGGCGGGCCGTTGGCCCGTCACGGTGGTGCCGTAACCGTCGCGGAATCCTCGCCTCGGTCGGACGGCACGCCTTCTTTCGCACCGGACTCACCTGGGCCATCATGAGCGCCCGTCAGGGACAGCCGTCAGCGGAGAGGTGACTCATGGCAAGGCTCCGAGTGGGCGAGGGTGTACTGCGCCGCAAGCCGATCGAACAGATCGACGAGAAAGCGCCGGCGGGGGACGTCACCACTCAGCTCACCAGAACGCTCGGGTTGTGGCAGCTCACGGCGATCGGCGTGGGCGGCATCATCGGCGCGGGCATCTTCACCCTTGCCGGCACAGTGGCGAACGGCACCGCCGGGCCCGCGGTCCTGATCTCCTTCCTGATCGCGGGCGTGGCGAGCGCGGCGGCCGCCTTCAGCTACGCGGAGTTCGCCGGTCTGATCCCGAAAGCCGGCTCCGCCTACACCTACGGCTACGCGGTACTCGGCGAGCTGGTGGGCTGGTTCATCGGCTGGGACCTGCTGCTGGAGTACACGGCGATCGTGGCCGTGGTCGCGATCGGCATCTCCGGCTACTTCAGCTTTCTGCTCGGGGAGACGGGGCTCGAACTGCCGAAGTGGATGCTGGGCGCGCCCAGCACCGGGTCGGGCCATCGGGTGGACCTGTTCGCCGCGCTGCTCTGCCTGCTCGTGGCGTACCTTCTGACCCTCGGCATCAAGAACGCGGCCCGCTTCGAAACGGTCGTGGTGGTCCTGAAGGTCCTGGTCGTTCTGCTGGTCATCGGCGTCGGCGTGTTCCACATCAACACCGCCAACTACAACCCGTTCTTCCCGTTCGGGGTGAGTGGTGCCTTCACCGGTGCGGCCACGGTGTTCTTCGCGGTGTTCGGGTACGACGCCATGTCGACGGCGGCCGAGGAGTCCAAGGACGCCCAGCGGCACATGCCGAAGGCGATCCTGTACTCCCTCGGAATCTCCATGGTGCTCTATGTGGCGGCCTGTCTGGTGCTGACGGGGATGCAGAGCTACAAGGACATCGACCCGGAGTCCGGATTCTCCACGGCCTTCAAGTCGGTGGGGCTCAGCGGACTCGCCGATGTGATCGCGGTGGGCGCGATCATCGGCATCCTCACGGTGATGTTCACCTTCATGCTCGGCGTGACCCGGGTGTGGTTCTCGATGAGCCGCGACGGGCTGCTGCCGAAGTGGTTCGCCAAGACCCACCCGACCCGGCACGTACCGACCCGGGTGACCTGGATCGTCGGCGCGGCCTCGGCCGTGATCGCCGGGTTCCTGCCGATCGGCGAGGCTGCCGAGCTGACGAACATCGGCATTCTGCTGGCGTTCGTGGTGGTGTGCGTCGCGGTGATCGTTCTGCGTTACAAGCAGCCCGATCTGCCGCGTACGTTCCGCACCCCCGGCATGCCGTTCGTGCCGGCCCTGGGTGTGGTGTTCTCGATCTGGCTGATCACCTTTCTGCAGTGGCAGACATGGGTGCGGTTCGCGGTGTGGTTCCTGATCGGTCTGGTGATCTATTTCGGTTACTCGTACCGGAAGTCGGAGATGGCGAAGACACCGGAGACGGGTACGGGGGCGGATACGGGTACGGGTTGATCCATCGCCTGCAAGAACACCCGGTCGACCGCCGCCCGACCGTTCACCGCACCATTCGCCGCACTGTGCGACCGCTCGTCGCACGGAGCCGCCCGTCGCCTGTTCCTCGGCGCCCCGATGCGTTCGTATACGCCAGTCGGCAGCGAAGCGGCAAGGAGCCACTGCGGGGAAGGGCGTTCACGATGACCACCACGACGACCGATGAGCGGGCGCTGGCGGATCTCCAGCGGGACCACGGCCCCGCCGTTCTCACTTTCCTGCTCGGGCTGACCTTCGGCGACCGGCAGCGGGCCGAGGATCTGCTCCAGGAGACGCTGGTGCGGGCCTGGCAGAACCCGGAGGCCTTCGACGCTCCGTACGACTCGATGCGGCCCTGGCTCTTCACCGTGGCCCGGCGCCTCGCGATCGATGCGCGCCGCTCCAGGCAAGCCCGGCCGACCGAGGTGAGTGACATCATGCTGGAGGCCGCCGCGGGCGGGAAGGACACCGCCGAGTCCACGGTCTCGGCCCTCGACGTACGCGATGCGGTACGCACCCTCAGCCCGGAACACCGTGCGGTCCTCGTCCAGATATATTTCCGTGGGCTGAGCGTGGGCGAGACGGCCCGGACTCTCGGTATTCCGGCGGGCACGGTCAAGTCCCGGTCCCACTACGCGCTGCGTCAGCTCTCCCGTAACCTGCCGGGCTACTCCAGCAGATCCTCCACGGTGATCAGGGCGAGCAGCGACACGGCCTCCGCGACCTCCATGTAGTCGGCGGCGCAGCGGTCGCAGGACTGCAGATGGCGGGAGACCGTTCGGGTCTCGCCGTCCGTGAGCGCATCGAGAACATAGGCGCCGAGCGACTGCCGCACGTGCGGGCCCTCTCCATGATCGGCGGTCATCGCATCCTCGTGTCGTGGACGGATCCGGTCGTGACGGATCCTGTCTTTCTGGCCACGTAGGGCGCGCTCCCCCGGTTCAATGCTCCGTGAAGCCCGGTGCCGAGAAGAGAAAGAGGCGAGACGGGATGCACCCGGAACGTCAGGATGGAACCAGTGGGGGCGGGCTGCTGGTCCCGATGGCCTGGATGTACGCCGAGTACATCGCCGACGAGCTGCTGCGGACCGGCGATCTGATGGAGCCGTCCACGCTGGAGTACCGCGCGGGGCGGGATGCGCTCGCGCTCACCGTCTTCCTCTCCGACGGCAGGGTGCCCGACGCCCTGCCCGCGGCCCGGATGGACGAGCTGCGGCTGTTGACGGCGTACGGTGCGGCCTGGCGCGGCTGGGTCTGTGAGCGGCTCGACGCACTTGAGGCGGCCCCCGGGCTCGCGCCCGGCGACGCGGATCCCGATCTGGCGCTGGCCCGCGCGGCCTGGCGGTGGCTGGAGGAGACCGAACTGCTCGCGGCCGACCTCGATACGATCGGTCCGCCGCCCTGGGAACCGATGAACGGCGGGGCTGACGCGGAGGAGGCGGCCCAGGTGTGGACACCGGCCTGGCAGCTGGGGCTGCCGCTGGGGCATCTGGCGATCCATCTGCACTGATCGCCGCCCCACCGAGTGGTCAGGAACCGTGCACCCCAGCACGGTACTTCGGCAGCCGTACCGTGACCTTCATCCCGGCGCCGATGCCCGTCTCGATGACGAGTCCGTAGTCGTCCCCGTACACCTGGCGCAGCCGTTCGTCGACGTTGAGCAGCCCGATCCCGGTCGACTTGCCGCCCTCGCCGCGCAGGATGTGGCGCAGGCGTTCCGGATCCATGCCGGTGCCGTTGTCCTCGATGACGACCTCGGCCTCCGACCCGGCGTCGAGTGCGCGGATGGTGATGCGGGTGGGGGTCTCCCCCGCTCGAACGGAGTCGGGAGCCCGGGGAAGGGTGACGGCTCCTTCGAGGCCGTGTTTGACGGCGTTCTCGACCAGGGGCTGGAGGCAGAGGAACGGCAGGGCGACGGGCAGTACTTCGGGGGCGACCTGGAGGGTGACCGCAAGCCGTTCTCCGAAGCGGGCCCGTACCAGTGCCAGGTACTGGTCGATGGAGTGGAGTTCGTCGGCGAGGGTGGTGAAGTCACCGTGGCTGCGGAACGAGTAGCGGGTGAAGTCGGCGAATTCCAGCAGGAGTTCACGGGCCTGCTCGGGGTCGGTGCGGACGAACGAGGCGATGGCGGCCAGTGAGTTGAAGATGAAGTGCGGGGAGATCTGGGCCCGCAGCGCCCTGATCTCGGCCTCGATGAGCTGGGTGCGGGAGCGGTCGAGTTCGGCGAGTTCCAGCTGTACGCAGACCCAGCGGGCCACCTCTCCGGCCGCTCTCGCCAGCACCGCGGATTCGCGCGGGGCATAGGCGATGAGGGTGCCGAGGACCCGGTGGTCGACGGTGAGCGGCACGGCGACGGCCCAGCGCAACGGGCAGTCGAGGTCGTCGCAGTCGCTGTGGAAGGCGGTGTCCCGGCCGCTGGCGAGGAGGTCTCGTACCTGGTCCATGACGTGCCGGCCGTGGTGTTCGCCCTCGCCGTCCCAGACGAGCACCCGGTCGCGGTCGGTGAGGCAGAGGGCGTCGGTGCCGAGCAGGGAGCGGAGCCTGCGGGCGGATTTGCGGGCGCTCTCCTCGGTGAGTCCGGCGCGCAGTGGGGGCGCGGCGAGCGAAGCGGTGTGCAGGGTCTCGAAGGTGGCGTGCTCGACGGGGGTTCCGACGTCGCTGGTACGAACCGGGCGGGCGGTGCGGCGGCCGAGCAGGAAGCCCGCGCCGAGCAGCAGGAGGACGAGTACGGCGTATCCGGCCCCGGTCATCGGTTTCTCCCCGAGGTCAGGAGGGCCCTGCAGTGGGCAGTGCGACGCCGCGAAGCCCGCTGCCGGGCCCTCACAGCGCTTCCGGCAGGTGGAAGCGGGTCATGGCGGCATTCGTACCGGGAGGTATGGAGCCGGGCGTGGCCAGGGACACCAGGACCATGGCGAGGAAGCCGACCGGCACCGACCAGACGGCGGGCCAGGCGAGCAGGGCGTGCGGCCAGCCGGGCGGGCGTACCGCGCCGCTGACGGTGATGGCGACGGACAGGAACGCGGAGCCGCCGCCGAGCAGCAGACCGGCGATCGCGCCGGGCGGGGTGAGCCCCCGCCACCAGATGCCGAGGACCAGCAGCGGGCAGAAGGAGGACGCGGAGACGGCGAAGGCCATCCCCACCGAGTCGGCCACGGGCACCCGGCTCACCATCAGCGAACCGGCCAGCGGTACGCACATGGCGAGGACGGTGGCCAGCCGGAAGTGCCGTACCCCGCGCGACGGGAGCACGTCCTGGGTGATGACTCCGGCGACGGCCATCGTGAGGCCGGAGGCGGTCGACAGGAACGCGGCGAATGCGCCGCCCGCGATGAGCGCGCCGAGCAGGTTCCCGCCGAGCCCGCCGATGACGCGTTCGGGCAGCAGCAGCACGGCGGCGTCCGCGTCCCCGCCGTGGATCAGCTCGGGGGCGTACAGCCTGCCCAGTGCGCCGTAGACCGGTGGCAGCAGATAGAACAGGCCGATGAGGGCGAGGACAGCGACCGTCGTGCGTCTGGCGTCGCGGCCATTGGGGCTGGTGTAGAAGCGGACGACGACATGCGGGAGGCCCATGGTGCCGAGGAACGTCGCGACGATCAGCCCGTAGGTGGCGTACAGCGGATGGTCGGCGCGGAACACGGAGAGCTGCTCGTCGAAGTGGACGCGGGGCTGCCCGTCGCCCTGCCAGGCGAGCACCAGGAAGATCGCGGGGACGAGGAGTGCGGTCAGCTTCAGCCAGTACTGGAAGACCTGTACGAAGGTGATGGACCGCATGCCGCCCGCGGCGACGGCGATGACGACGACGGAGGCCACGAGCACATCGCCGAGCCAGCCGGGCGCCCCGGTCAGGATCTTGAGCGTCAGCCCCGCGCCCTGGAGCTGCGGTACGAGATAGAGCCAGCCCGCCGCGACGACGAAGACGCTCACCAGCCTGCGCACCTGCCGCGATTCCAGCCGCCCCTCGGCGAAGTCGGGCAGGGTGTACGCCCCCGAGCGGCGCAGCGGTGCGGCGACGAACACCAGCAGCACCAGATAGCCCGCGGTGTATCCGACCGGGTACCAGAGCATGTCCGGGCCGTGCACGAGCACCAGGCCGGCGATGCCGAGGAAGGAGGCGGCGGAGAGGTATTCGCCGCTGATCGCTGCGGCGTTGAGCCGGGGCCGCACGGTGCGTGAGGCGACGTAGAAGTCGGAGGTGGTACGGGAGATGCGCAGCCCGAAACCGCCGACGAGGACGGTCGCGACGACGACGGCGGCGACGGCCGCCACCGCGTACGTATGGCTCACTGTGCGGGGCGGCCTTCCACGAGCCGGGCGAAGTCGCGTTCATTGCGCTCGGCCCGTCGCACGTACCACCAGGCGGCCAGGGTCAGTGGTGGATAGGCGGCGAATCCCAGGACGGCCCAGACGAGCGCGGCGCTCTGCAGGGCTTCGAAGACGAGCGGCAGTGTGCCGACGACGACGGCGAGGACGGTGAACGCGGTGAGTCCGGCCCTCAGTTGGCTGCGCATCAGCGACCGGACGTAGGCGCCGCCGAGTGCGGTCTGCTCGTCGATCTCCGACTGGGTGCGGTAGCGCGGCAGCGGGCGCACCCGCCGGGGCTCCCCCGTCACCACTTCACGCCGGGGTGTTGGCTCTGCGGACATGGGCCCGGAGTGTACGCAGCACCGGACGGTCGTGGGAAGGGGTTCGAGCCCGGGCAGAGCCTGGTCAGCGGCCGGTCCGGCGCATCAGCAGATCGCGCAGCGCGCGGGCGTGGCGACGGCTCACGGCGAGCTCCGCAGCGCCGATGCGCACGCTCATGCTGCCCGCGTCGAGCCGGAGTTCGTCGATCCGCCCCAGCGCGACGAGATGGCGGCGGTGGATGCGTACGAAGCCGCGCGAGCGCCAGCGTTCCTCCAGAGTGGTGAGGGGGACGCGGACGAGGTGGCTGCCGTTGTCGGTGTGCAGCCGGGCGTAGTCGCCCTGGGCCTCGGCGTAGGCGATGTCGTCGACCGGGATGAACCGGATCACTCCGCCGAGCTCCACCGGTATCTGGTCGTTCGCGGTGTCGAGTGCGGGTGCGGAGCGGTCGCCGACCTGTTCGGCCACGCGCCGTACCGCTTCGGCGAGGCGTTCGCGGCGGACCGGCTTGAGGACGTAGTCGACGGCTTTCAGGTCGAAGGCATGGACGGCGAAGCCCTCGTGTGCGGTGACGAAGACGATGAGCGGGGGCGCGGCGAATCCGGCCAGCAGCTGGGCGACGTCGAGACCGGTGAGGCCCGCCATGTGGATGTCGAGGAAGACGACGTCGATGGCGGACGGGTCGTCGGGGCCCGCCTCGACGGCGCTGCCGATGCGGCGCAGCGCCTCGGTGGCCCCGGTGGCGCCCTCGGCGCTGCGGATGCGGGGATCGGCGCGCAGGAGGTAGAGGAGTTCCTCCAGGGCGGGTTCTTCGTCGTCGACGGCGAGTACGCGCAGCATGGGGCGGAGTTTAGGACGTACACGGGGGTTCCGCGCTGAGTGATTCACCGCTTCTTTCCGTACCGGACAGCATGCGCACCCTGGAACCTCATCGTGATGTCGGCGCCCATGCACTGGGTGTACTCGGCGCCGCCGATGCCTTCCGATTCGAGGAGCATCTGGCGGAGTGTGCCCGGTGCCGGCTCATGGCGGCGGAGTTCGCCGGGGTGGTGGCCGTGCTTGAGCGGTACACCCGGCCGACACCGCCGGGGGTCGGTCCGGTGGAGCGGGCGAGCCCCGGGTTGTTGCGTCGCGCGGTGGGTGCGGCGGCGGCCCGGCGGCGCCGGAGCCGGGGGCGGCGGATCGCACTGGTGGCGGTCGCGGTGATCCTGACGGCGGGCGGTCCGTTCGCGGTGGCCGGCGGGCCGGGCGGGGCGGGGGCACAGCGGTGGGCGGGGTCGGACCGGGCCTCGGGGGCTGCGGCAGTGGTGACGACCCGGGCGCGTGAGTGGGGCACGGATGTGGATCTCGATGTGGCGCGGGTGCCGGCGGCGGGGGTGTGCGCACTGGTCGCGGTGGGGCGGGACGGGAGTGAGGAGACGGTGGCCACCTGGTCGGTGCGCGGTCCGGGGCCGAAGCCGGTGCTGGTACAGGGCGGGGTCGCGCTGCGGCCCGAGGGGATCGACCACTTCGAGGTGCGGACGGCGGCCGGGCAACGGCTGCTGCGGATCACTCGCTGAACCGCGCTACTTGAGCAGTCTGGAAAGCCGTCGGTCGGCCAGCGGTTTGCCGCCGGTCTGGCAGGTCGGACAGTACTGGAGCGAGGAGTCGCTGAACGACACCTCGCGGATGGTGTCCCCGCATACGGGGCAGGCTTCGCCGGTGCGTCCGTGGACGCGCATCCCGCTCTTCTTCTCGGCCTTGAGCTTTCCGGCCGCCAGTCCGCTGGAGCGTGTGACCGCGTCGCGGAGCGTGGTGCGCAGCGCGGTGTGGAGCCGGGTGATCTCGTCGTCGGTGAGGTTCGCGGTGAGCAGATACGGAGACATCTTCGCGGCGTGCAGGATTTCGTCGCTGTAGGCGTTGCCGATGCCGGCGATCAGGGACTGGTCGCGCAGGGCGCCTTTGATCCGGCGGCGTTCCCCGGCGAGCAGTGCGGCGAACACGTCACGGTCGAAGGAGTCGTCGAGGGGGTCGGGGCCCAGGCGGGCGATGCCCGGGACCTCGGCCGGGTCGTGCACCAGATATACGGAGAGGCGTTTGGTGGTGCCCGCCTCGGTGAGGTCGAAGCCGTCGCCACCGGTGAGTACGGTACGCAGCGCCAGGGGCCCCTTGCCGGGGCGCGGCGGCGCGGCGGGGAAACTCTCCTTCCAGCGCAGCCGGCCGGCCCGGGCGAGATGGGTGATCAGGTGCAGCGGGCCGACGCCGATGTCCAGGAACTTTCCGTGCCGGGCGATGCCCGTGACCGTGGCGCCGTGCAGGGCGGTCAGCGGTGGGTCGTACGTCTTCAGGACGCTGACGGTGAGCGGCAGGACGCGGTCGATCTCCTTGCCGACCAGGTGGTCGGCAAGGAAGACCCGCAGGGCTTCGACTTCCGGCAGTTCGGGCATGGTTCCAGACTGCCGAAGCCGTCGCCCGGATGCCTGTCAGAGGCCGTAGACGCGCTCGGCAGTGGTGGCGAGGACGTGCGTTCGCTCGTCGTCGGTGAGGGCATCGGTCAGGGTGTGTGCCGCTTCGACGACCTCCTCGTACGTCGCGGCGAGCCGGCACACCGGCCAGTCGGAGCCGAACATCAGCCGGCCCGGTCCGAAGGCGTCCAGGACGGTGTCGGCATAGGGGCGCAGATCGCTCACGGTCCAGGAGTGCACATCGGCCTCGGTGACCAGGCCGGAGAGTTTGCACACGGTGTTGGGGCGGGCGGCCAGGGCCCGGAGGTCGTCGGCCCAGGGGTGCAGTTCACCGGTGGCGACGGGCGGCTTGCCGGCGTGGTCGAGTACGAAGGTCAGCCCGGGCAGCAGGGCGGCGGCCTCGACGGTGGCGGGCAGCTGGTGGGCCTGGACGACGAGGTCGTAGACGAGCCCTGCGTCGGCGACGGCACGCAGTCCGCGCCGGACGTCGGGGCGCAGCAGCCATTCGGGGTCGGGTTCGCCCTGGAGCTGGTGGCGGATACCGACGAGCCGGTCGCCGCCGGGCAGTTCACGCAGCGCGGCAAGGGTGTCGGCGACGTCCGGCGCCGTGAGGTCGCACCAGCCGACGACTCCCGCGACGAGGTCGTTGTCGTGGGCGAGGGCCAGGAACTCGGGCGTCTCCTCGGGGACGGTGACGGTCTGGACGAGGACGGTGGCGTACACCCCGACGGCGCGCGCCTCGGGTTCCAGGTCGGCGAGGGTGAACGTACGCCGGAGCGGGGCGAGTTCGTCGCCGGTGATCCAGTCCTGGTCGCGCACCGACAGATCCCACACATGGTGGTGGGCGTCGACGATCCGTTGCTGACCGGTCATGTCACAGCTCCCAGGCGACCGGGAGACCGGCTTCGGCGCCGTCCGACGAGTAGTCGTGCGCGACATCGAGGAGTTCGTCCATCCTCGCCTGCCAGGCGACGTTGACGGGGAGTTTCTCCAGTTCGGCAAGGAGTGCGGCGTAGTCCTCGCAGTCGATGACGTGGAAGAGATCGGTGCCGCTGCGCCAGATCGTCCAGGACGTGGCGCCCGCTGCTCGGATCGCGGTGGTCAGCTCCGCGGGGACTTCGCGGTGCGCGGCCTCGTACTCCTCGATGCGGTCCGCGCGGACCTTGGTGTGCAGGGCGATTCTCATGTCAGTGTCCGTCCTCGGTCAGCAGGCCCTCGGCGCGCAGGTCGTCCCAGAGGGCGTCCGGGATCTCGCGGCGGAGCAGGGCGGCGGCGTCGCGCACCTCGTCCGGGGAGCGGGTGCCGACGAGTACTCCGGCGACGGCCGGGTGCGCGAGCGGGTAGTGGAGGGCCGCGGCCCGCAGCGGGACGCCGTGGCGCTCGGTGACGGCCTTGATGCGCAGCGCCCGGTCCAGGAGGGCCAGGGGCGCGGCCGTGTAGTCGTATGTGGCACCGGGGCGCGGGTCGGCGAGCAGCCCGGAGTTGAAGACCCCGCCGACGACGACGCTGCGGCCGCGGGCGGCCGCCTCGGGCAGCAGCTCGGTCAGGGCGGACTGGTCGAGGAGGGTGTATCGGCCCGCGCAGAGCACGACGTCGACATCGGTGTCGCGCACGAAGCGGGTGAGCATCGCGGTCTGGTTCATGCCCGCGCCGATCGCGCCGATGACACCCTGCGCACGCAGCTTCTCCAGTTCGGGGTATGCCTCGTGGAACGCGGTCTCCGCGTGGTCGTCCGGGTCGTGGAGATACGCGATGTCGATGCGGTCGAGGTCGAGCCGTTCCAGGCTGTCCTCGATGCTGCGGCGTACACCTTCGGCGCTGAAGTCCCAGCGGCGGCGGTGCGTGGCCCGTACGGCGAAGCCCTCGGAGAGACCGTCGGACATGTTCTCGCCGGCCGTACCGGTGTCGGCGGGCAGCGGGTCGAGCACCCGTCCCACCTTGGTGGACAGCACATACGAGTCACGGGGTCTGGCGCGCAGGGCCTCGCCGAGCCGTCGTTCGGAGAGGCCGAGTCCGTAGTGCGGCGCGGTGTCGAAGTAGCGGACGCCCTCGTCCCATGCGGCGTCGACGGCGGCCGCCGCCTGCGCGGGGTCGACCGCGCTGAAGAGATTGCCGATGGCAGCCGCTCCGAAGGACAGCTCGGTGATCTCGACCGCGCTGCTTCCCAGCCTGTTGCGCCGCATGCTTCCGCCGCCCTCCCCGGTGATCGCTTCCTGCACACAGCGAATATTCATCGGATCACTTGGGCACGTCAACACCTCAGACACCATGAACCACAGCGCATTCCCAGAAATCTGTCCGATCTATGGCCGATCTGGGCGGCCATTCACCGAGCGGGCAGCAGGGCGAGCAGCTGCGCCACCTCGTCGTCGGCGCAGCCCGCCAGACGCTCCAGATCCGGCAGCGCCTTGCCGTCGGCCACCAGCCCGACCTGTACCCGGCCGCCATAGGTGGACAGGGCGATGGCCAGGGACTGGCCGCGGGCCAGCGGTGCCATCGGATAGACGGCGCGCAGCGGGCAGCCGCCGAGCGAGAGTGCCGAACGCGGCAGGGGCACGCTGGTGACCAGGACATCGAAGAGCATCCTGGCCGCGTTCCCGGCGATCGGTGCGCCGAAGCGGTGGGCCAGCGAGGGCAGTTGATCGGCGAGTACGGCCACCGCACCGGCCCCGCGGAAGGGCCCTGCGGCCTTGTTGCGGTCCATGGCCGTGCGGACGGTACGGAGCCGCTTCCAGGGGTCGGGCTCGGAGACGGGGAGCCCGAGCAGATAGGCGGAGAGCTTGTTCCCGCTCGCGGCGGCCTGGCCCGGCCTGCGGCGGGAGACCGGCACCAGGGCGCGCGGGTCCTCGGCGGGCAGCGGTTCGCCGCGCTCCAGCATCCAGCGGCGCAACGCCCCGGCGACGACTGCGAGCAGGACATCGTTGGTCGTTCCTCCGGCGGCCCGCCGGATCCGCTGGACGGCGTCGAGGTCCAGGTCCGCAGTGACCAGCCGCCGGGTGCCGCTGGAGCTCGCGGTGAGTGCGGGCGCGCCGCGCAGATCGAGGCGACTGGCCCGCACCATGGAGGCACCGACCCCGAACGCCCGCCCGAGATCCTCGATCCGGCCCAGCGCGAGGCCGGCGACCTGGCGCGGGCCCGGCATCCAGGAGCGGGGCGGGACCGCGCGCACCCGGCGGGCGGTCATGCCGCTGCGGGCGCGTCCGGCGACGGAGGCGATCTCGTCGAAGATCCCGGCTCCGATGGCGACCGCGCGCATTCCGTCGGCGAGCGCGTGGTGGAGCTTGACGAGTACTGCGAAGGGGCCGCCCTCGGCGCCGCCGATCACATACATCTGCCAGGGCGGCAGACCCCGTTCGAGCGGCCGCTCCATCAGTTCGCCCGCGAGCCGGGTGGCGCCCGCCATGAATCCGCCGTCCTCGCCCCGCGACTCGGCCCCGGTCAGCTGCACCCGCTCGATGTGCCGGTGCACATCGAAGTCCTTGTCCACGAACCAGGCCGCACCGCCGACCGGCAGCAGTACGTCCCTGACCCGCATCCGCAGCCGGGGAATCGCGGCGGCGCGGGTGCCCAGCAACTCCAGCACGGTCTCCGGGCCGGCGCCGTGCGCCGGGTCGGGCGGAGGGGAGAAGACGGCGAGCGCGCCGAGGTGCATGGGGTGGGCATCGGATTCGAGGTGCCAGAAGGCCAGATCGAGAGGTGCCAGTAGCTCAGTGCCCAACGGGTCCTCATGTCATCGAAGACAAAGACTGACGGAGTCGCAGTCAATCGTTCGCGGTCGGTTACGGTCAAGCACATACATGTTACATTCTGTTACTGTCGGGTAGTACTCAACATTGCCGTCATTCGTGTTCCGGAATGACGAATTCGCACCACACGCACTTGCCGCTGCCCCGCGGCTCCACACCCCACAGGTCCGCCAGCCGGTCCACCAGCATCAGCCCTCGCCCGGACACCCCGGCCTGCCCCGCGTCCCGGCGCCGGGGCAGCGCGCTGGAACGGTCCTCGACGTCGACCCGCAGCCGCCGCTCGGGCCCGGTGAGCACCCGGATCGTGACGATCGCCCCGCCGTCGGTGTGCATGAGCGCGTTGGTGACCAGTTCGTCGGCGGCCAGCTCGACCTCGTCGGCCCGCGTCTTGGCGCCCCAGGCCCGCACCGCCGCACGGATCATGTGCCGCGCGGAGCTCAGCGCCTCCGGGTCGCCCTGTGCGACATGCTGCTGGAGCCGGCCGCCCGGCCGGGGTGCGTGAGCGGCCTGTCGGCGCAGCAGCAGGACCGCCACATCGTCCTCGCCGCCACGCTCGTCGACCTCCTCGCAGAGCTGGTCGGCCAGCCGCTGGAGGTCCTGCGGACCGTTGTGCACCATCGACGTCAGCAACTGCATGCCCTCGTCGAGATCGGCTCCGGGCAGCTCCACCAGACCGTCGGTGAACAACACCAGCGTCTGACCGGGGTCCAGCTCGACCGTGCTGACCGGGTATTCGAGCCGCCCGAACTCGGCCGACAGCCCCAGCGGCAGCCCGCCCTCCACGGGCAGCCTGCGACAGCTGCCGTCGGTGTCGCGCACCAGCGGATCGACATGGCCGGCCCGGACCAGCTGCACCACCCCCGTCGTCAGGTCGGCCTCGGCGTAGGAGCAGGTCGCGAAGCGGTCGGTGTCCAGCTCATGGAGGAACACGGAGGCCCGGGCCATCACCGTGGCGGGGCTGTGCCCCTCCGCCGCATAGGCGCGCAGCACGATGCGCAGCTGCCCCATGACAGCCGCGGCATGCGTGTCATGGCCCTGTACGTCCCCGATGACGGCCCCGACCCGGCCGCCGGGCAGCGGGATGACGTCGTACCAGTCGCCCCCGATGTCCCGGCCCAGCCGGGCCGACCGGTACCGCACGGCGACCTGCGCGCCCGGCACGTCCGGGATCCGGCGCGGCAGCATGGCCTGCTGGAGGCCCTCGGCGAGATCGTGCTCCTGCTCGTACAGCATGGCCCGCTGCAGGCTCTGGGCGATGGAGCTGCCGAGCGCGACGAGCAGGTTGCGTTCGTCGCCGGTGAAGCCGTCCTTCTCGCTGTAGAGCAGTCCGAGTGCGCCGATGGGCCGGGCCTGGGCGATCAGCGGCAGATAGGCCGCGGACGTGATGCCCAGGTGGCTGATGTGGGGCCACAGAATCGGGTACGAGGTGGCGAAATCCGTGGCGGACTCGATGAACCGGGGCGAGAGCGTAGTCACCACTTCGCTCATCGGGTACGGCTCGTCCGTCCGGGTGTAACGGGTACCGGGTACGAAGGAGCCCTCCGGGCCGTCCGCCACCAGATGGATGCGTCCCGCCTCGATCAGGCCCACGACCAGGCTGGTCGCACCGAGATGCGCCAGGCCCTGCGAGTTCTTCAGCACGTCGATGACGTCCCGGACCGTCCGGGCGTGGGCCAGCGCGGCCGTGGTGCCCTCCACCAGGCTGGTGCGGCGCTGCCGTTCCATGTCCAGTTCGCGGCGGGCGGTGGAGTCGGCCAGCTCCTGGGTGGCGTCGCGGACGATGCCGATGATGCGATGGGGGCGTCCGGTCTCGTCGCGCTGGATGAAGCCCTGGGTATGGGTCCAGCGCAGCGTGCCGTCGCGCCTCAGGATCCTGAAATACGCGCCGTAATTTCTCTGCCCGCCCTTGAGGGCCTGCGCGACCATCGCGTCGAGCCGGACACCCTCGTCCGGCGGCACCCGCGGCGCGAGCGACTCCGGCCGGTCGTCGTACTCCTCGACCCGCAGATCGAACACATCGAGTGCGGGCCGGTCCATGTGCATGAGGCCACTGTCGAGATCCCAGTCGAAGCTGCCCATACGGTTCAGGGCGAGGCTGAGATCCGGGTGGGCGGGCCAGTCGTCCGGGAGTGACAGGGCACCCGCTACCCGATCATCCATGTGGGTCACTCTGCCATCATTTGTCCGATTCTTCGAGCGAACCCCACACCGGCGGGGAGTCCGGTGTCGCGCAGTCGGAGCACCTCCCCGCCCCCACCGGACACCGGGCCGCAGCCCCCTGGACCGCCCGGAAGGACGCCCGCCCAGAGGCCGCAGGTCAGCAGCGGATACCGTGTCCCGTGGAGCACGGTAAGCCCATCCTTACTTCTACCCTGCGCCGCACTGCCCGCGTCAGCCCGTTCTAAGGACCTGCACTCCATGACCCGCCCCGTCCGCGTCGCCATAGTCGGAGCCGGCCCCGCCGGAATCTACGCAGCGGACGCGCTGCTGAAATCCGAGGCCGCTCAGGACCCGGGTGTTTCGATCGACCTGTTCGAGCGGATGCCCGCCCCCTTCGGCCTGATCCGCTACGGAGTGGCCCCTGACCACCCGCGGATCAAGGGCATCGTCCAGGCACTGCACCAGGTTCTCGACAAGCCGCAGTTGCGACTGTTCGGCAACGTCGACTACCCCGCCGACATCGACCTGGACGATCTGCGGTCCTTCTACGACGCGGTGATCTTCTCCACCGGCGCCGACGCGGACCGCGCGCTCGACATCCCCGGCGGCTCCCTGGACGGTTCCCACGGCGCGGCCGACTTCGTCTCCTGGTACGACGGACACCCCGATGTGGCGCGCACCTGGCCCCTGGACGCGGAGAAGGTCGCCGTGCTCGGGGTGGGCAATGTGGCGCTGGACGTGGCACGCATGCTCGCCAAGACGGCGGACGAACTGCTGCCGACCGAGATACCCGCGAACGTCTACGAGGGCCTCAAGGCCAACAAGGCCCTGGAAGTGCATGTCTTCGGGCGTCGTGGTCCCGCGCAGGCCAAGTTCAGCCCGATGGAGCTGCGGGAGCTGGACCACTCGCCGAACATCGAGGTCATCGTCAACCCCGAGGACATCGAGTACGACGCGGGCTCGATCGAGACCCGGCGCGGCAACAAGCAGGCCAACATGGTCGCCTCCACGCTGGAGAACTGGGCCATCCGCGACGTGGGCGAGCGGCCGCACAAGCTGTTCCTGCACTTCTTCGAGTCCCCGGCAGAGATACTCGGCGAGGACGGCCGGGTCGTCGGTCTGCGCACCGAGCGGACCGAGCTGGACGGCACGGGGAACGTCAAGGGCACCGGACGCTTCACCGACTGGGACGTACAGAGCGTCTACCGCGCGGTCGGCTACTACTCGCAGGAGCTCCCGAAGCTCCCGTTCGACGTGGCCTCCGGAACCGTCCCGCACGCCGCGGGGCGTGTCGTCGACGGCGAGGAGCCCATGCCGTCGGTGTACGTCACGGGGTGGATCAAGCGCGGCCCGATCGGTCTGATCGGCCACACCAAGGGCGATGCCAACGAGACGGTCGCCTGCCTCCTGGACGACCATGCCACCGGCCGGCTGGCCACCCCGGCACAGCCCGAGCCGGAGGCCGTCACCGCCTTCCTGGAGGAGCGCGGCGTCCGCTACACCACCCGCGAGGGCTGGTACCGCCTGGATGCGCACGAGCAGGCCCTGGGCGCGGAGCAGGGACGCGAGAGGATCAAGGTCGTGGAGCGCGACGCCATGCTGGACGCTTCCGAGCCCCGCTCCTGAAGTACGCACCGATGGCCCGGTCGGCCGCCGACGGCGGCCGACCGGAAGGGCAGCTCCATCCGCCTCGGGACGGCCGCCCGGCCTGTGATCGGCTCAACGGCCCTGCAGCGCCTTGACGTTGTCGCCGAACGTCCATCCCTTCGAGCCGTCCCAGTTCAGCGACCAGGTCATCAGGCCCTTGAGACCGCTGCCGTAGTGGTTCCACGCCTGCGACACCTGATCCGGCGTCATATGGCCGCCTCCGGCGCCCGGTTGGGCAGGGAGTCCCGGTACCTGCTTGTCGTAGGGGACCTTGATCGTGGTGCCCTGGATGACAAGGCCCTTGTTCAGACAATCCGTCTGCGCGGTGAACCCTTCGACCGTGCCGGCGGAGTACGAGTCGCCCGCGCACCCGTACATGCTGCCGTTGTAGTACTGCATGTTCAGCCACCACAGGCGGCCGTTGTCCGCGTACTTCTTCACAATGGGCAGGTAGGCGCCCCAGATCGAGCCGTAGGTGATGCTCCCACCGGTGACATAGGCCGTCTCCGGCGCCATCGTCAGGCCGAAGTTCGAGGGCATCCGGGCGAGCACACCGTCGATGATGCGGATGAGGTTGGCCTGCGAGGTCGACAGCTGGTTGATGTCGCCACTGCCGGTCAGACCGGTCTCGATGTCGATGTCGATGCCGTCGAAGTTGTACTCCTTCAGGATCGGCACCACCGTATCGACGAACCGGTCGGCGACCGCGCTGGAGCCGAGGTCGATACCGGCGGTCGCACCGCCGATGGACATCAGGGTGGTGAGTCCGGCGTCCTTGGCCTGGCACATCTCGGCCGGGGTCGGGACCTTCACGGTCGAGTCCATCCCGTCCTCCCACAGGACGGTGCCGTCCGAGAGGATGACGGGGAAGGCCGCATTGATCACGTTGTAGCCGTGACCCGTGATGCGGCTGTCGGTGACCGGAATCCAACCGAGCGGCGGGTGCACGCCGTTGGACGCGCCGTCCCAGTTCTCCCAGTACCCCTGGAGCACCTTGCCCGAGGGCTTCGACCTGACCGCGCACGTGTCCTCCTGCGCGGCGCCCGGCGTTGCGCCGATCAGCAACTGCACGACACAGGCCGCCGCGAGGCCGAGCCCCAGCAGGCGCGATGTCCGACCGATCATGTTCAGTTCCCTTCCCGGACGAATCGAACATTGACTGTCATGGTCCTGACAAACACCCTGACAGGCATCCACCGCGAAGCTCCTCGCGCCACGATGCGCCCAACGTAGGTTGGTCCAGACCTTTCGTCAATGGGTCCGAATCAATGGCGGATGCCGATAACCGGAGGGCCAGTTGTAGACGGAAGTTGGCTTAGCTTAGGCTTACCTAAATCCTCGCAGTCTGCGTGGGATCCAACCGCTCCGTCCACCAACCCATGAGGAACATCCATGTCCCGGTTCACCCGCGTGCGTCGCCGGACGCTCGCCGCAACTGCCACCGCCGCAGCTTTCGTTCTCGTCCTCGGTGGTTGTTCGTCGAGCGACGACGGCAAGGAGACCTCCGGCGCATCCGGGAAGAGCAACGGGGCGTTCCCCGTCTCGATCAAGAACGCGCTCGGCACGGCCGAGATCAAGGAACAGCCCGAACGGATCGTCACCCTCGGCCAGGGCTCGGCCGAGACCGCCATCGCGCTGGGCCACACCCCGGTGGGCATGGAGAAGTACGAGTGGGGCAGCGACAAGACCGGCTATCTGCCCTGGATCCATGAGGCGGTGAAGAAGTCCGGCGACAAGCTGCCGACCCAGTTCACGGGCGGTGAGGACATCGACTTCGAGGCCATCACCGAGCTGGAGCCGGATGTCATCCTGGCGCCGTGGTCCGGGATCACGCAGAAGGATTACGACATCCTCAAGGACATCGCCCCCACCGTCGCCTACCCCGATCTGGCGTGGAGCACGGACTGGGACCAGCAGATAGACATCATCGGCAAGGCGCTGGGACAGACGGACGAGGCGAAGGGCCTCGTCTCGAAGATCGAGAAGCAGCTGTCCGACGCGGCGGCGACCCGGCCGAACTACAAGAACTACAAGTTCTCGTACATCTACAACACAGGTCCCGGCAGCCTCGGCGTGTTCAAGCCCGAGGAGCAGCGCGTCAAGATGCTCACCTCGCTCGGTCTCACCGTCGACCCGGTGGTGAACACCTTCAAGGAGACCGAGGGCACCGACTCTGCGCTCATCGGCCTGGAGAACGCCGAGAAGCTGAAGGACAGCGATCTGCTCTTCACCTTCTACATGGACGACAAGTCCCGCAAGGAGATCGAGGCCCAGCCGCTGTACGCGGCGATGCCCGCGGTCAAGAGCGGCGCCATGGTGTACAGCAATGACAACTCCTTCGTCACGGCCTCCTCCATCATCAACCCGCTCACCGTGCCGTGGGTGATCGACCGTTACCTGCCGCTGATCGACAAGGCCATCAAGGCCGCCGACAACGGCTGAGGCCGGCCACCACCCATATGGCCACCACCACGCACGCACCGCCGAGCGGTGCCGGCACCTCACGGACCGGCACCGCTCGGCGGGTGTCCTCCCTCGTCATCGCACTCGTCGTTCTCGTACTCGCCGTGTTCGCGAGCGTCATGTTCGGCAGCCGGACCACCTCGTTCAGCGATGTGCTGCACGTCCTGTCCGGCACCGCCGATCCGAATGTCACCACCATCGTCGAAAGCCGCTATCCGAGGACCGCGCTCGGTGTGCTCGCCGGTCTCTGCCTGGCCGTCGCGGGCACGCTCATGCAGGGCGTGACCCGCAATCCGCTGGCCGATCCGGGCCTCCTCGGGATCAACGCGGGCGCCTCCGCGAGCATCGTCGCCGCGACGGCGTTCCTCGGGGCGACGGGCAGCACGGAGACCATGTGGTGGGCGCTGCCCGGTGCGCTGATCGCCGGTCTGCTCGTCCATGCGATCGGTTCGGCGGGTTCGGGCAGCGGGCTGGTGCGGCTCGTGCTCGCCGGTGCGGTGCTCTCCGCCGTACTGATGGCATTCATCCAGGCGGTGACCCTGAGCCGCCCGAAGGTGTTCGACAGCTACCGCTACTGGGTCGTCGGCGCGCTCGGCGGACGGGACTTCGACGTCTTCTGGTCGGTGCTGCCGTTCGCCGTGGCCGGTCTGGTGCTGGCCGCGGTGCTCGGTCCCGGTCTCAACACGCTCGCCCTCGGTGATTCCACTGCGGCGTCCCTGGGCGCGAATCCGGCGCTGGTGCGGGCGGGCGGGCTGCTCTCGGCCACGCTGCTGAGCGCGGCGGCCACGGCGGCGGTCGGTCCGATCGCCTTCGTCGGACTGGCCGTTCCGCATGTGGTGCGAGCGCTGGTCGGGGTCGATTTCCGGCTGCAGATCCTCTTCTCGGCGCTGGTCGGCCCGGCGCTGCTGCTCCTGGCGGATGTCGTGGGCCGGGTGGTGATGCGCCCGCAGGAGCTGATGGTCGGTGTCGTGACCGCGTTCATCGGAGCGCCCGCACTGCTCATTGCCGTACGCAGGATGAGGGGCAACTCATGACGTCGCATCAGGCCGGATTCCGTACCGCCTCGCCGAGGGGGTTCCTGAGGATCGGCCGGACCGTCGCGCTGCCGGTCCGGCGGGTGTCCGTGCTGACGGCGCTCGTCCTGTTCCTGCTGCTGGTGGCGGGCGCCGTCGCCACGCTGTCGCTCGGGCGGCTGGGCATTCCGCTCTCCGAACTCGCCGGGGCGGTGACCGGCGGGGCCGAGGGCAAGAACGCGTTCGTCATGGAACGGCTGCGAGGACCGCGTCTGGTGGTGGCCGTGGGTACCGGCGGTGCGCTCGGGCTCTCCGGGGCGCTGTTCCAGTCCGTCACCCGCAATCCGCTCGGCAGCCCCGATGTGATCGGACTGGCGTCCGGTGCCGGGGCGGGCGCCGCGATCGCCGCGCTGCTGTTCCCGGACACCGTGCCGGTGGCGCTCGGAGCGCTGCTCGGCGCCGTCCTCGCCATGGTGCTGGTCTATGCGTCGACCGGGACCGGATTCCGCAACCCGGCCCGGCTCGTCATCGCAGGCATCGGGGTCGCCGCGATCGGCACCGCGATCACCCAGTACGTCGTCTACGCCATGGAGCGGGACCGGGCCGCCGTGCTCACCGCCTATGTCAACGGCAGCCTGTCGGCACGGTCCTGGGACGACGCCACCACGATCTGGCTGGTGCTGCTGGTCGTCGCCCCGCTCACCGCACTGATCGCGCGGCGGCTGGACATCGGGGAGATGGGCGACGACATCGCGGGCGCGCTCGGATCGGAGCCCCGGAGCACGAAGACCATCGCCGTGGTCCTCGCGATCGTGCTCTCCGCCGGCGCCGTCGGCGTCGCCGGACCCATCGCGTTCATCTCGCTCACGGCTCCGCAGATCGCCAAGCGGATCACCCGGGTCTCCGGCCCGCACCTGGTGCTGTCGGCGCTGGCCGGCGCGTTGCTGCTGGTGCTCGCGGATCTCTGCGCCCAGCAACTGCCGCTCTTCGACAACCTGCCCGTCGGCATCTACACGATGGCCATCGGGGGCGTGTACCTCGGATATCTGCTGATACGGGAGTGGCGGCGGGGAGCCCTGTGAGGCGCACGGCGCCGGACGCCACTCGCCGCTGAAGTAGCTGTACGGCGCCACGGAGACGCCCTCGACGACGCACCGCGGGTCGTCCTCCCCTGCCGCCGGGACCACCTCGCCCGGCCCTTCTTGAACATGTTCAAGAAGGGCCGTAGAGTCACGACGAAAGATACTTGAACACGTTCAAGTGGAGGGGGTCGTGATGTCGGTGCTGGTCGGCCTGATCGTGATGCTGGGCATGCTGGTGGTGGTCCCGGTGGGGCTGCGGCTGGCGGGCGCGCCCGAGCTGGACCGGATACGCCGCCTGTGGCCGCTCTTCGCCGTGCCCGGCGCCGTCGCCCTCTGGCTGCCGCGCGGCGTCCCCGCCACCGCCCTGGCGGTCTGCTACGCGCTCGGGGCCGTACTCCTCGCCCTGCACGCACCGCTGCGACTGTTCCGCAATCTTTCGACGTCCGGAGCACCCGCCGAGATCGCCCTGCTCACCGCCCTGATCACGCCGTCGATCGCCGCCACCGCACTGGTCGCCGAACGCTCGGGGCACACGCTCTTCGGCTTCGGGCTCGGCATTCTCGCGCTGACCGTGCCGCACTTCCACTTCGCCGGATTCGCCGCCGCGCTGGTCGCGGGGCTCGTCTGCCGGATCGCCGACAGCCCGGCGGGGAGGTTCGCCGCGCTGAGCGTTCCGCTGGGCACCCTGCTCGTCCTGATCGGCTACTTCATCGGGGACTGGGCCGAACTGGCCGGCGCGGTCGTGCTGACCGCGGGAATGTGGACGGTCGCCCTGCTCACCTGGCGATCGGTCCGCGTCGGACGAGGGGACCGGATCACCCGGGCGCTGCTAGCCGTCTCGTCCGCCGTGCTCGCCGTCACCATGGTGCTCGCCCTGAGCTGGGCACTCGGCGAGGCAACCGGACTCCCCCACCCCACACTGGCCTGGATGGCCGCCACCCACGGCCTCGGCAACGCACTGGGCTTCGCGCTCTGCTCGGTGCTCGCCTGGCGAAGGCTCCAGAACCGCATCGACCACGAAGGCAGGACGGCATGAACGCGTTCACCTACCCCGAGGTCGGAGCCACTCGCCTCGGCCCGCTCCCCGACGGATACCACCACCTCCACCACCGGACCCGGGTCGGCCGCGGCCGGGCCGACTTCGAAGCGGCGGGCGCCGCCGTCACCGGCTGGCGCATGCACCGCACCTCGGGGGCCGGGGTCCAGGCGTCGGCGGACCGCGCCGAGGCCGGGGTCACCGTCCGGGTGTCGCTCGGCGCCGGACCGTTGCGGTTCACCGCTCCCTGCCGCGTCGTCTGGGCGGCGTACGAGAAGGACCTCGCCGGATTCGGGTACGGGACGCTGGTCGGGCACCCCGAGTGCGGCGAGGAGTCCTTCGTCGTGGAGTCGGCGGACGACGGGACGGTGTGGTTCACCGTCATGGCGTTCAGCCGCCCGGCCGCCTGGTACACCCGGCTCGCGGGCCCGCTCGTGCCGTTGACCCAGCGGTGGTACGCCCGCCGGCTCGGATCCACCCTGCGGCGGATCGTCGCCGAGGACCGCGCCGAGCGGGGCTGAAGGGCTGAGCGGAGCCGGCGGGCCGATACTGGAAACGATGGAGTGGTTCACCGCAGACGCGTACTGGCTGAGCCGGCTGATCTTCCAGCGGGCTCTGGCCGGCATCTATCTGGTCGCGTTTCTCACCGCCGCGCTCCAGTTCCGGGCGCTGATCGGCGAACGCGGCATGCTGCCCGTACCGGATTTCCTGCGGCGTACGGACTGGCGCAGCGCGCCCGGCCTCTTCCGGCTCCACTACTCCGACCGATTCTTCGCCCTCGTCTCCTGGACCGGCTGCGCGATCGCCGTCGCCCTGCTCGTGGGGGCGGACTCGTACCTTCCGCTCTGGGCCGCGATGGTGCTCTGGGCGCTGCCCTGGGCGCTCTATCTGTCGATCGTCCAGGTCGGCCAGACCTGGTACGGCTTCGGCTGGGAATCGCTGCTGCTGGAGACCGGATTCCTCGCCGTCTTCCTCGGCAACGCGCACACGGCGCCACCGGTCCTGGTGCTGTGGCTGCTGCGCTGGGTGCTGTTCCGGGTGGAGTTCGGCGCCGGGCTGATCAAGATCCGCGGCGACGAGTGCTGGCGCAAGCTGACGTGTCTGTACTTCCACCACGAGACCCAGCCGATGCCGGGGCCGCTGAGCTGGTTCTTCCACCGGTTGCCGAGGCCCGTCCACCGGGCCGAGGTAGCGGCCAACCATGTCACTCAACTCCTGGTGCCGGTGCTCCTCTTCACTCCGCAACCGGTGGCGAGTGCGGCTGCGGGGCTGATGATCGTCACCCAGCTGTGGCTGGTCGTCTCGGGGAACTTCGCCTGGCTGAACTGGGTGACGATCACTCTCGCCCTGTCCGCCGTCGACTGGTCCCTGTTCACCGAGCCGCCCGCACAGTCCGCGCCGCCGCTCTGGTACGAGATCGTCGTCATCGCGGTCACCGCGCTGGTCGTGGTCCTCAGTTACCGCCCGGCGCGCAATCTGGTCTCCCGCAGCCAGGTGATGAACCGTTCGTTCGACCCACTGCATCTGGTCAATACCTACGGCGCGTTCGGCAGCATCAGCCGGGTCCGGCTGGAGGTCGTGGTGGAGGGAACGGACGAGCAGGTGCTCCACGACGGCACGGTCTGGCAGGAGTACGGCTTCCGCGGCAAGCCGGGCGATCCGCGCCGGCTGCCCCGCCAGTTCGCCCCGTACCATCTGCGGCTCGACTGGCTGATGTGGTTCGCGGCGCTCTCCCCCGCGTACGCGGGCCCCTGGTTCGGCCAGTTCGTGGAGCGGCTGCTGGAGAACGACCGGGACACGCTGCGGCTGCTGCGTCACAACCCGTTCCCAAAGACCCCGCCCACGCATGTCCGCGCCAGGCTGTACCACTACCGGTACACCACCTGGCGCGAACTGCGGGCCACGGGACGCTGGTGGCACCGCGCCTATGTGCGGGACTTCATGCCCCCCGTCTCGCTCGGTCCCTCCTGGCTCAGCCCGACCAGGCGATCTTGAGCACCCAGGCGTGCTTCCCGGTCCTGCGGGCCGCCGCCGGTACGTCGATCACCAGCGAGCCGCCTTTTTCACGGGCCCGCAGCACCACGCGCACTCCGGCGAAAGCCAGGCCGACGAGCATGATGAGCCCGACGTACCACTGACCGACCAGGAAGATCTGCGACACATTGGTGAAGAAGGCATGCCACAGGCCGTCCCAGGAGATTCCGGTGTTCCCGCTGGTGGTGCTGGAGACGGCCTTGGGGGCGCCGTGCCAGATCCGGTCGAAGGACGGCGCCCCGAGCACCATGACGCCGGAGACCAGGCAGAACGGTGCGGTGAGCGCGGTCAGTTCATAGGGGGCGAGCAGGGTGGTCAGTGCCGCCATCAGCAGGGTGCACATGATCGCGCCGACGGCGGCGAGCACATAGGTGGCGGGGTGGTGTCCGAGCGAGGTGACCAGTGCGATGCCAGTGAGACAGCCGCTGTAGCCCTGGAGACCGAGGGCGATGCCCGACCGGTCGACGCCCAGCGCATAGGCGGTCGCCGTGGAGATCAGCGTTCCGAGCGTGGCGAAGAGACCGATCTGCCAGCCCGCCGCCCACAGTCCGGCGAGAATGAACGCGCCCGTCCAGATCCCGGGTTGCAGGTCGACCTGTCCGACGCCGCGCACCGAGGCCAGGAGGTAGGCGATCGGCTGCCGTCTCTCCAGTCTGCGGACGACGTCCGGCTCGGCGATGGGCAAGGCTGACTCCAACGGTCAGGCAGAGAATGCCGCTCTCATGACTTCACAGAGAGGGCGAACAACCACTAACTGCCATACATACATATAAAGAGTCACTGTTCCCGTCGTGGGGCGTTCCGCTCCACCAATCGGGTTCGGCCCGGAGTCGTTCAGCGTGCCGGGTGTCCCGTATCCACCGTTTTCGAGGTCGGCCGGCCCCGCTGTGCGGTCGGTTGCCTGCTGCTGACGGTGGTGGCCGCGTCGGCCGCCGTTACGGCGGGAGCCTTCGGCACGCACATCGCCTTCGGACGCGGCCACCGAACACAGGACGGCGCCTGATGCTCGACTGGTTGCTCGTGCTCGTCGGCGGGCCGGTCGGCGCGCCCCTTCGCCATCCGCTCGGGGTGGGTGCCGAGCTCCGCCTCCACAGCGTCTCGACGTGGTCGACGTTCTCGCACGAGCTGCTGACCCTGGCGCCGGCCCGCCGCCTGGGCATCGCGGCCGGCTGTCTGCTGCTCAGTGTCGGCGCGGGGGTCGGGCTCTCGTTCGCCGGGGCCGCTGTGGCGGACGCGGTCCGCTGACCGGCGGATGCCCGGAGCGGCCGAGCTCCGGCCCACCCCTCGCGGGGTTCGGGCCGGAGCTCGGGTGTGAAGGTATGAAGCAGTCAGTCGACGCTGGGCAGGATGTGCGGCTCGGCCAGGTCGTCCTCGTAGCCGGCCAGCCGGATCGGCGCGGACCTGGCCCAGACCTCGATGTTCCGGAGCTTCTCGGTCTTGCGGGTCCGCTCTCCGTGCCGTTCGGCCGGTTGCTTCTCGCGCTTCGCCAGTTCTGGTGTCGTCACCGCGCACTCCTTCGTGTCGCGTAACCCCGGGGCGTCGCCGACGCCCCGGCCTCATATCCGGGAGTCGACCACCCGCGAGGGGCAGGGGCAAGAACAGTTCGGTCGCGGTGGCGCCGGGTACGGGGCGGGACGGCGACTTGGTTGACAAGACTGTCCCAGGACGGTCGAGGAGGTTTCGTGGACTCCTCGATGACGTCCGTTCGCATCAGAGTAACCAAATGAGCGCGTTCACGCTCGATGGAATGTGTGCACTGGCTCACTTTCGGCCATCGCGTATGGAAAAGACCCGGCCGGGAACGAGTCCTGGGCCGGGTCCACTGCTCCGCGTGATCGATCGACTACCAGTTGGCGGGCGCGTAGTCCTTGAGGAAGCAGCCGTACAGGTCCTCGCCCTCCTCGCCGCGCACGATCGGGTCGTAGACACGGGCGGCGCCGTCGACCAGGTCGAGCGGGGCGTGGAAGCCCTCTTCGGCAAGGCGGATCTTGTCGGGGTGCGGACGCTCGTCGGTGATCCAGCCGGTGTCGACGGCGGTCATCAGAATGCCGTCCCGCTCGAACATCTCCTGGGCGCTCGTGCGGGTGAGCATGTTCAGCGCGGCCTTGGCCATGTTGGTGTGCGGGTGACCCGCGCCCTTGTAGCCACGGCTGAACACGCCCTCCATCGCGGAGACGTTGACCACATAGGCGCGCTTGGCGGCGGTCGCCGCCATCGCCGGGCGGAGCCGGCTGATCAGGATGAAGGGCGCGGTGGAGTTGCAGAGCTGGACTTCCAGCAGCTCGATCGGTTCGACCTCTTCGACGGTCTGGATCCAGCTGTTGGTGTCATGCAGGTCGGGTACGAGACCGCCCGCGTCGATCGCCGTTCCGGCGGCGATCCGCTCCAGGGAGGCGGAGCCGGTGACCAGGGCGAGCTCGGTGACGTCCTGCGCGCTCAGGCCTTCCTTACGGGCGGCCGGGAGGGCCGCGACACGGTCGACCGTGCCGCTGCCGAAGGTGCCGATGACCTCGGCGGCGGGCAGTTCACCCGCCGGAAGCGGGGCCGACTCGGCGTTGACCAGTTCGCTGTACGCGTTCGCCGAACGACGCACGGTCTGCGCCGCGTTGTTGATCAGAATGTCCAGCGGGCCCTCGGCCGCGACCGAGTCGGCGAGCGCGACGACCTGGGCGGGGTCGCGCAGATCGATGCCGACGATCTTCAGCCGGTGGATCCATTCGTCGCTGTCCGGCATCGCCTTGAAGCGGCGGATCGCATCGTTGGGGAAACGGGTCGTGATGGTGGTGTGCGCACCGTCGCGCAGCAGCCGCAGCGCGATGTACATGCCGATCTTCGCGCGGCCGCCGGTGAGGAGCGCGCGCCGGCCGGTGAGGTCGGTCCGTGCGTCGCGGCGCGAGCGGTTCTCCTTGGCGCACTGCTGGCAGAGCTGGTGGTAGAACGCGTCCACCTCGACGTACCTGGTCTTGCAGATGTAGCAGGACCGGGGCCGCTGGAGGACGCCCGCGATCTCCGCACGGGCCGAGGACGACGGCAGGACCCCTTGGGTCTCGTCGTCGATGCGGTCGGCCGAGCCGGTCGCGGTGGCCTCGGTGACGGCCTTGTCGTGCGCGGTCTTGGCGGCGCGGCGCTCCTGACGACGGCGCTGCTTCACGGTCCGGTAGATCCCGGCCGTGGCGCGGCGCACGGTGATGGCGTCGGGGTGGTCGACGTCGATGTTGTCGAGTTCGTCGAGCACGCTCAGGCAGACGGCCAGCCGCTCCGGGTCGATACCGGGACCGAACTCCTCAGTACCGGGAGCGAGCTCCGGGCTGTCCTCTGTCACCGTCATTGCCGTTCCTCTGTCGCTTGTCACTCGTGGCGCCGACCGCCATACATGGTCCTGCCGGGCCGAACGCCCCGATCAAGTCTGCCATGCACCGGATGCTGCTCCGTTCGCGTGACTTCACAGGGGTTCGCCGCAGTTCGCGGGCGCGTGTGCATGACTGCGCCTCTCCGCCTCGACGGCTCCTCCACGGATCGGTCACATATGCTTCCCTGCGATACGGCCAGGGTTGAGCTGTGCCGTCCGTACAAGGGGGTGGAGAGTGGCCGAACTCCCCGCGGGCGGCTCTCCTGCGCAGCCTGTGCGCCCGGCCGCCATCCCCGTACAGAACGGACCTGTGCCGGTCGGCAACGGTTCGGTGTGGGACGTCGATGCCGTGATCCTGCTGGTCGAGGACGACGCCGGTGATGCGCTCCTCGTCGAGGAGATGCTCGCGGACAGCGAGCTGGACTCCGCGCTGACCTGGTGCAGGACGCTCGCGGAGGCACGCCGGTTCCTGGCCGGCTGCCGGACCCCGTGCTGTGTACTGCTCGATCTGCACCTGTCCGATGTGTACGGCCTGGACGCCGTCACCCAGATCGTCGAGTCGGCTCCCGATGCGGCCATTGTGGTGCTGACCGGCAGGGCCGAGGCCGATACGGGCCTGTCGGCCGTGGCGACCGGCGCCCAGGACTATCTCGTCAAGGGGCGGCTCGATCCGGAGGCGCTGGGCCGCTCGGTCCGGTACGCCCTCCAGCGCAAGCAGGTCGAGCGCGCCGCCGCGGCGCTGCGTGCCAACCGGCTGATGGCGCAGGAGAACGCCCGCCTCGAACGCGGGCTGCTGCCCGTGCCGCTGCTGCGCGACGACTCCTTCGAAGCGGTGGCGCGGTACGCACCGGGCCGGGCGCACGCCCTGCTCAGCGGTGACTTCTACGACGTGGTGCAGACGTCCGACGGCACGGTGCACGCGGTGATCGGCGATGTGTCGGGGCACGGGGCGGCGGAGGCGGCGCTGGGTGTCTGTCTGCGGGTGGCCTGGCGCACCGCGGTGTTGTGCGCCACCGGCCAGCTCGAACAAGTCGGGCTGCTGGAGGAGATCCTGGTCGCCGAACGCTCCGACCCGCATGTCTTCGCCACCGTCACCTCGCTGTCCTTCACACCGGACCACCGTCGGGTGCGGGTCGTGCGGGCCGGTCACCCCGGGCTGCTGCTGCGCAGCGGTGCCCGGGTGAGCTGGGTCGAGCCCGAGCCCGGGATGGCCCTGGGGCTGCTCCCGGGTGCGGGACGGTGGAGCGTCTCGGAGCTGTCCCTGCCCGGGGACGGCCGGATCGTCCTCTTCACGGACGGCCTCTTCGAAGGGCGCACGGGACCTGGTTCCCGGCTGGGCGAGGACGGGCTGCTCACCATGGCCCGCAGGCACGGGGCGCTGGCGGCCCGCGCCTTTGTGGACACCCTGGTCGACGAGGCCGCCGGGGCCGCGTCCCCGTACGGCGGTCTCGCCGACGACGTGGCCGTGCTCCATCTGGGCTGGGGACGGGGGGAACCGCGATGAGCGGCCGGGACGCATCGCCGGCCCGCCGGCGCGGCCTCGCCTCACGCCTGTCGGTCCAGAACTGGGTCCATCTGATTCTCGCCGTCTTCGTACTGGTCGTCTGCGCCGGGCTGACCGTCGGTGGCCTGGTGCTGTCCCGGATATCCGACCGCACCACCGAACTGGTGGACCGCATCCAGCCCGCCCGCTCGTCGTCCTTCCAACTGCAGAACGCCCTGCTGGACCAGGAGACCGGGGTCCGCGGATACGCGCTCACCGGTGACTCGACCTTCCTGCGGCCGTACGAGGCGGGGATGCGGGACGAGAAGCTGCGGCTGGCCAAGGTGCGTGCCCTCGTCGGGGACGAGCAGCCCTTCGCCCGCGATCTCGACCGGATCGCCGCAGCCGCGCGCGAGTGGCGCAGCCGGCACGCCGAGCCGCTGGTCGCCGCGGTCCGCCGGGACGGCCCGGCATCCGAGTCCTCGGCCCCGATCCGGCGGAGCAGGGGCGAGTTCGACACTCTGCGGCAGCTGTACACGACACAGCAGGCGCATCTCGACGTGGCGCGCGACCGGGCCCGCGCCGATCTGAGCACGGCACGCACGACCCGTGACCAGGTGCTCATCTCGCTGGTCGTGGGCTTTCTGCTCGCGGTCGTCTCGCTGAGTCTGCTGCTGAACCGGATGGTGGGCCGGCCGCTGCGCCGGCTGACCGCCGCCTCGGACACGGTCAGCTCGGGGGCGTTCCGTAACCGGATCGAGGTCGACGGACCGTCCGATGTGCGGGCGGTGGCGGCGGCCGTGGAGGACATGCGACGCCGCATCGTCGAGGAGCTCGCCGAGTCCCAGGAGCGCGAGACGCTGCTGGCGGAACAGGCACAGGAGCTGCGCCGGTCCAATGCCGAACTGGAGCAGTTCGCCTATGTCGCCTCGCACGATCTGCAGGAACCGCTGCGCAAGGTCGCCTCGTTCTGCCGGCTTCTGGAGAAGCGGTACGCCGCGGAGCTCGACGACCGGGCGCGGCAGTACATCGACTACGCGGTCGACGGCGCCAAGCGGATGCAGGTGCTGATCAACGACCTGCTCACCTTCTCCCGCATGGGGCGGGTTCACGACAAGTGGAAGCCGGTCGACCTCGACCGCTCCCTCGACCGTGCGCTGGCCAATCTCGCGCTGGTCGTCGAGGAGTCCGGCACCACGGTCGTACGGGAGGGCCCGATGCCCGAACCGACCGGGGACGCGACGGCGCTCTCCATGGTCTGGCAGAACCTGATCGGCAACGCGGTGAAGTTCCGCCGCCCCGACGTACCGTGCCGGATCACGATCGGCTGTGCACGGGACGGCGACGACTGGCGCTTCTCCGTTGCGGACAACGGCATCGGTATTCCGCCGGAGTTCTCGCAGAAGGTGTTCGTCATCTTCCAGCGTCTGCACGGCAGGGAGCAGTACGAGGGTACGGGCATCGGTCTGGCCCTGTGCCGGAAGATTGTGGAGTTCCACGGGGGCCGGATCTGGCTGGAGCCGGAGGCCGCCGAAGGCGCCTGTATCCGCTTCACGCTGCCGGTCACTCCCGCCGTACCGGCGCGCACCACTGCTGGGCCGCTCGTCGCACAACCCCTCGGCGGGCGGCCCGGCCATGGCTGAGATCTGCCGGGTTTTCCCCGGAGTGGGACCGTTCGTCGCGGGTAGGCGAACGTCGAGTAGCTGTCATCGAACACCCCTGCGTCGCCCTGGCTGGAGCACATGAACGAACAGGTCACCTCGCGACCGGCCGGCCGCCCCTGCGGAGAGCGGCTCACGGACGTCCTGCACAGCGCCGAGGTGTTCGACGGCGAGCCCGGCTGCATCGCGCAGGCGCGGGCACTGGCCGACCGCTTTCTGGTCCGGCTGGCCGCGGAGTGGCTCGCGGTGTTCGGCGAGCACACCCGCAGCGATCTCATGCTGGCCGTGAGCGAGCTGGTCACCAATGCGGACCGCTACAGCCAGGGCCCGTATCTGCTGGAGCTGGAGGGCACCGCGGAGCGCATCAGCGTCACGGTGTACGACAGCAGCACGGCCTTGCCGCTGTTCTACTCACCCGACCCGACGCGCCCCGGCGGCCACGGCATGGAGATCGTGGTGGCGCTGTGCGACCGGCTGACCGCCGAGCGCGTGCCGGTGGGCAAGCGCATCCGGGCCGAGTTCGAGCTGAGCAGCTGAGCTGTGGGGCGGGCGGGACGCCGCCCGCCCCACGACCACGGTCAGCCCAGTGCGGGCGGGGCGTCCGCGGCAGAAGTACCCCAGTCCGAAGGCTCGCTGCCCACCGTGAAGGAGAGCGAACGGGTCGAGCGGATGTCGTCGGTGGTGAGGTAGGTGCGGGACTGCGCGGTCCCGTCGAGCCGGGCCGACTGGATGTAGCGGTCGGTGTCCGAGGTGCCGGGTGCGCTGACCGTGAGCGATCCGCGCGGGTAGTAGCGACGGTCGAGCTCGATGTCGACGCGCTCGAAGGCGGGCGTGGACAGACCCCAGGTGTCGGTGCCCGGCTGGACCGGGAAGACACCGATGGAGGACAGCACCATCCATGCGGACATGGTGCCGAGGTCGTCGTTCCCCGTCATGCCGGTCGGGGCGTCGGTGAACAGGGTCAGGGCCGCGTGCACCACATCGGTGGTCTTCCACGGCTGGCCCGTGGAGAGATAGGTGTACGGGGCGATGAGGTCGGGCTCGTTCTGCGGGTTGTACTTGTCTGCGTTGTAGTACGCGTACGGGCCATTGACCCAGACCTCACGGGCGGTCTTCGCCGGGTCGGCGAGCAGCTTGTCGTACGCGAAGAAGGAGTCGAGCCGCTGGTTGGCGGCGTCCTTCCCGCCGATCAGTCCGACCATGCCGGGCAGGTCCTGCGGTACGAGCCACTGGTACTGCCAGGACGTGCCCTCGTGGAAGCCCTCGCTCTGGGCCGGGTCGGCGGGTCCGGTGAAGGCCCCGGCCGCGTCGCGGGCGCGGAAGAAGCCGGTCGACGGGTCGAAGATCTTCCGGTAGTTCTGGGCTCGGTCCTCGTACCGCTTCGCATCGGCGTCGTGGCCGAGATCGCGGGCCATCTCGCCGAGCATCGCGTCGGAGAGGGCGTACTCCAAGGTGGCGGACGCGCCGTGGTCGAAGTCCGAGTCGCCGGGCTTGGCGTGCTGACGGTCCTTGATGTACGGGGCGAATCCGTCCTTCAGATACTGCGCGTTGGCTTCCCGGCCGACGGGGGCGGATTCGGCGGGCGGGACGCCGTCGGCATTCTTCTTCAGGGCGCGGAACGCCTCCTCCTCGTAGCCCTTCAGCAGTCCCTGCTGGTAGGCGTTGGTGAGGAACGGGGTGACGGGGTCGCCGGTCATGATGTTCGTCTCGACCGTGCCGTAGCCCCACTTGGGGAGCCAGCCGCTCTCCGCGTCGATGCGCAGGACCGAGATCGCCATGTCGCGCGATTCGCGCGGGGCGAGCAGCGAGAGGAGCTGGGCCTGGGTGCGGTAGGTGTCCCAGAGCGACCAGTTCTGGTAGTAGGTGAAAGCTCCGTCGGAAGCAACAGCACGGTGGATCTTCTGGTCCCAGCCGGTGTAGCGGCCGTCGACGTCGCTGCCGACGTTGGGAGCGAGGAAGGACCGGTACAGGGAGGAGTAGAAGGTGCGGCGGAGCTGGTCGCTGCCGCCCTGCGCCTTCACGCCTTCGAGCCGCTCCTCCCATGCCTGCTGAGCGGCGTGCTCGACCCGGTCGAAGCTGCGGCCGCCCTCGGCACGGAGGTTGAGAGCGGCCCCCTCGGCGTCGACGTAACTCAGCGCGGTGGTGGCCTCGACGGTGCGGTCCTTGGTGGTGTCGAAGCGCAGCCAGGCACCGTTGCGGGCGTCGGTGGCCGAGGACTTCTTGGAGCCCTCGGCGACGGTGTCGCCGTTCCAGGTACCGGATGTGGTGAACGGGCGATCGAAGTGGGTGATCGTGTAAACGGTGTACGGCTTGGTGTCCTGGCAGAAGCCACTGCCGGTGATCGCGGTCCGTACGGTGCGGTTGTCGAGGATCTCCACCGAGGACGAGAGCGTCCGGTGCAGCGACTGGCCCGCGTTGAGCAGGACGTTGGCCTTGTCGGTGGCCGGGAACGTGTAGCGCTGTACGCCGGTGCGCTTGCTCGCGGTGAGCTCGGCGTCGATCCCGGTCTTCAGCCCGACCTTGTAGTAGCCGGGGCTCGCCTTCTCGTCGTCGTGGCTGAACTCCGCCGCGTACTTGGCGTAGTCGGTCTGCGTGACGTCTCCGGTGGTGGGCAGGGTCGGCAGATCGCCGCCCAGGCCGCAGCCGACACCGGAGAGATGGATGGCGGAGAAGCCGCGTATGTGGTTCTCGCCGTAGTCGTAGCCGGTGTTGTGGCCGGTGTCCGGGGAGAGCTGCACCATGCCGAACGGCACGGAGGCTCCGGGGTAGGTGTTGCCCTCGTTCTGGGTCCCGATGAACGAGTTGACCAGATCGGTCAGTTGTCCGTCGGCACGGGGCGCGGCCTGGGCCGTGGCCCCGGTGGTGAGGACACCGCCGAGGAGCGCGACGGCGGCGAGTGCGGCCGCCGGGCCGCAAAGTCGCGGCCGTGAGGTCCGGTACATGGGTGTACTCCTCCTTGGACAACGTTGTCAGAGCGCGATCATTCTTGGTTCCCCGGTGATCCACGTCAAGGGTTCGGACACGAACACTCCGGCCCGCCCGGGGAGGGGCGGGCCGGAGTGCCGTCAGCGGTCAGGCCGACGGGCACCCCGCGACAACGGGGTCGGACGCATCGCGGACGAGCGCGTCCTGCGCCGCCTCGACCCGCTTGACGTCGGGCTTGACGATCCGCCGGTCGTAGGTGAGGAGTCCGTTCAACTCGCCCTCCACGTCGGAGATCTGGGTGTAGACGGCGCCGTTGCCGCCCTTGCAGGCGAGCGCCCGCACCTCGTCCAGCTTGGCGAGGTAGTCATCGGTGTAGGTCGACTGGTCGACCGCGATGTACGACTGCTGCACGGCCCAGGCGTGGCCCGGCACCGCCAGGCCGAGTCCGCCGTACTCGCCGCTGACCAGGGCGCGTTGCCCGTCCGGTGCGGGCAGGGCCGGGCTCGGATAGCCGTGCTCGTCGATGATGTCCCCGGTGCCTCCGTCGACGCCCAGGTTGATGCCCGACATGCTGTTGACCAGCCGGGTCGGGTCCCAGGACTTCGCCTGGTCGGCGATGCGGGCCTCGTCGTACTGGCCCCAGCCCTCGTTGAACGTGACCCACATGACGACGGACGGGTGGTTGTAGTGTTCGTCGATCATCTCCTTCATCTCGTGCTCGTACTCGGCGCGGGCGGCGGCGGACGGGTTGACGGTGTTCATCGCCGGCATGTCCTGCCAGACCAGCAGGCCCAGCTTGTCCGCCCAGTAGAACCACCGGTCGGGCTCCACCTTGATGTGCTTGCGCACGGAGTTGAACCCCATGGCCTTGTGCATCTTCAGGTCGGACGCGAGTGCCTCGTCGGTGGGCGCGGTGTGCAGCCCGTCGGGCCAGAAGCCCTGGTCGAGGGTGGCCATCATGAAGACCGGCTTGCCGTTGAGAACGGTGCGCGGGGTGCCGTTCACCTTCTCCACGGCGATGGACCGCATCCCGAAGTAACTGCCGACCCGGTCGGAGCCGACGGAGACCTTCAACCGGTAGAGGTGCGGGTCGTTCGCGGACCACAGGCGCGGGTGCGGAACACGCAGGTCCAGCGCCGAACCGGTGCGGCCGGTCACGGTGCCGACCTTGCGCTTCCCGTCGTACGCGGTCGCCGTGACCGGCACCCCGTCCCGTACCCCCTGAACCTCGACGGCGACCTTCTCACCCTTGACATCGGGGGTGAGCTTCAGCGAGTCGACGTGGTCTGCGGCGACCGGCTCCATCCACACGGTCTGCCAGATCCCGGACGACGGGGTGTACCAGATGCCGCTCGGGTCGAGGCGCTGCTTGCCCATCGGCGGGTTCTCGCCGTCGGCTGCGTCGGTCGGGTCGTAGACGCCGACGATCAGCTCCTGCGTCCGCCCCGGCTTCAGAGCATCGGTGACATCGGCACTGAACTTGTCGTAGCCGCCCTTGTGTTCAACGACTTTCTTGCCGTTGACGTAAACCTCGGACTGCCAGTCGACGGCCCCGAAGTTCAGCCGCAGATGCTTGCCGGATCCGACCTTCCAGTCCTTGGGGACGGTGAAGGTGCGGCGGTACCACATCCGGTCCTCGTGCCGCTCGACCCCGGAGAGCTGCGACTCGACCGGATACGGAACGAGGATCTTCTCACCGAGCTTCTTGCCGACCGGGGGCTGCTCCCCCGCCTTCGCCGCGGCGAACTCCCAGGAGCCGTTGAGGTTCTGCCAGTTGTCACGGGTGAGCTGGGGGCGCGGGTACTCGGGCAGCGCGTTGCGCGGGCCCACCTCATCGGCCCACTTCGTACGAAGCTCGTACGTGGAGCGGTTGGGCCCGCTGGACCAGAAGGACCCGACGGCCTTCCCGTCCTGGCCGGCCAGCCCGCCCTGACCGTCGTAACGGACATCGGCCAGTCCGTTGGCGTCGCCGGCCTTGTTCCCGACGACCGGTTCCTTGAGCGCGACAGTGAGGCTGCGCGGATCGGCGGGGTCGGCCTTGATGGCCCCCAGCGGCCACGTCGCACCGCCGATGACGGCGTCGAGGTGGTTGGTGAGTCCGTCGGGCAGGGCCGCGAGCTTCTGGGCGAAGTCCAGCTTGAGAGTGCGGCCGTCGGCGAGGACGGTGGCACCGATGGCCCCGTCGTAGGCGAAGTCGTCCGGCAGCCGGAAGGCGGACTGCGGCACGGGCTCCTTGGTGCCACCGGGCTCGGTCCACTTGAGGTGCAGGTTGGACCCGCCGAAGTGTTCGAAGTACTCGACCTTGAAGTCGTAGGCCTTGCCCGCGGTCAACTCGACCGGCTGCGAGGTCTGTTCCTTCTCCCAGTCGTCGACCCAGTGGTCGATGACCGGCTTTCCGTCGATCCAGAGACGGAACCCGTTGTCCCCGATCATCGAGAAGACATGGGAACCGGTCTTCTCCGGCACGATCTTCCCGGTCCACCGGATGCTGGCGTCGTCGGCCTGCCCAGTGGCCGAGCTCAGCCGGGACTCGAGAGTCGGGAAGTCGATGGCCGGGTCGAATCCGGTGGCCTTGAGCTGCCCGAAGTCGAAGGCACCGGGGGCGGACTGGGTGTAGTACTCGCCCTTCAGACCATGCACTTCGCCGGCGTTCCCGGGGTCCGGGGCGGCCGAAGCGGCGGGCACGGCGGACAGACCGGCGGTACCGAGAACGGCGGCGAGAAGTAGAACCAGTTTCTTTCTGATGCGCACGGATCCTCCTTGCTGAGGAAGGGTGGCGGCTCGTTGCAACAGGATGTACAACGTTGGAAGGAATGGCAGTTGGCATGACAGCACGACACCCGTTCCGCTGTCCAGGTGCATGACAAACCCCGAAAGGCCCTCCCCTCCCGCCGAGATCCACAGACACCGCACCCACCGGACCGGCCGCCGCGCCGGCCCTTGGCGCGTCCTGGCCCCGAGCTGGTTCAGGCGTCCGAATTCCCCTCCGCAAACGGTCCTGCACCGGTGCTCGGATCCACCACCGGGCGACGACCGCGGGTGCGAACCGACTGGCGCAACTTCCGCGTGCTCCGGGAACGATTCACGAAAATCGGGGCATCCTGTTGAGGTCCCCCTCGGACGCAGACCTACACCCCACGCCTCATCCCCACCGGAACAAGGGGCACATGCAGCATGCGGATGTCCAAGCCGGTCGCACCCACCGCGCCCACGAATCCGGGCCTCAAGCGGGAAATCGGGCTGATCGGTCTCATCTGGACCTCGGAGGGGTCCATCATCGGGTCCGGCTGGCTGTTCGGCGCCCTGTTCGCCGCGCAGGCAGCCGGCACGGCGGCGCTCATTTCCTGGGGAATCGGGGCACTCGCCATCATTGTGCTGGCGTTCGTCCACGCCGAACTGGGGGCCATGTACCCGGTGGCGGGCGGCACCGCCCGCTTCCCGCACTATGCCTTCGGCAGCGCCGCCGGTGCGTCCTTCGGATGGTTCTCGTGGCTGCAGGCTGTCAGCGTGGCGCCGATCGAGGTCATGGCGTCGCTGAACTATCTCAGCGTCCACGCCCCCTGGGTGCAGACCGGCAAGAATCATCTGACACCCGCGGGGTACGGCCTGGCTGTCGCGTTCATGGCGTTCTTCGTCGTCGTCAACTTCCTCGGCATCAAATGGCTCGCCCACACCAACAGCGTGGCGACGTGGTGGAAAGTAGCCGTCCCCGTCTTCACCATCATCGTGCTGGCCGCCACCACCTTTCACAGCGGCAACTTCGGCTACCAGGGCTTCGCCCCCTTCGGCGCCAGGGGCGTGCTCTCCGCCATCAGCACCAGCGGCATCATCTTCGCGCTCCTCGGCTTCGAGCAGGCCGACCAGCTCGCGGGCGAGAGCCGTAACCCGGCCAGGGACATCCCGCGGGCGGTGATCGGCTCCATCCTCATCGGCGTCCTCGTCTATGTGGCGCTTCAGATCGTCTTCATCGCCGCCCTGCCGCACAGCGCGTTCGCCCACGGCTGGGCCGATCTCTCCTTCAGCGGAAAGGCGGGCCCGTTCGCCGGGCTCGCCACCTCCGTCGGACTCGGCTGGCTCGCCACGCTGTTGTACATCGACGCGGTCGTGTCACCGTCCGGCACGGGCCTGATCTACACCACCGCCACCTCTCGGGTCTCCTACGGCCTGTCCCGCAACGGCTACGTCCCCGCGGTCTTCGAGCGCACCACCGAGCGCGGCGTCCCGTGGTTCGGCCTGCTCTTCGCGTTCGTGGTCGGCCTCATCGTGTTCCTGCCGTTCCCCACGTGGCAGAAGCTGGTCGGCTTCGTCACGTCCGCGAGTGTGCTGATGTACGCGGGGGCACCACTCGCCTTCGGGTGCCTGCGCAAGCAGGACCCGGACCGGCCTCGCCCGTACCGGCTGCCCGGCGGGATGTTCTGGGCGCCCGTGGCCTTCATCGTCTCGAACCTGATCATCTACTGGGCGGGCTGGGACACCCTGTGGCGGCTCGGTGTGGCCATCGTGCTCGGCTATCTGCTGCTGGGCGGCTCCACGCTGCTCAAGCTCAACCCAAAGGTTCCGCACATGGACTGGCGGTCCGCGCAGTGGCTGCCGGTGTACCTCGTGGGCATGGGGCTGATCTCCTGGCAGGGCGGCTTCTGCAGCACCGGCCCGGCGTCGTCGGCGTCCTGCGGTGCGACCGATGCCGTGCCGCTGTGGTGGGACATCGTGCTCATCGCCGCGTTCAGCCTGGTGATCTACTTCTGGGCCCAGGCCGTGCGGCTGCCCGACGAGGAGACCCAGGAGTACATCGGCTCCGTCGAGGTGGTGCCCGACGGGTGACCCGGCCTCGCGCCCGGCTCCGGCGGCGTCCGGGTGTCAGACGTTCTCGAAGACGCAGTCGCCGCACAGACCGCCGGCCGGGCAGCGGTAGTACAGGCAGCAACTTCGCCGGCGGAACGCCGGGTCGTGCGGGGCGCCGGTGTTCCGGAGGTCCGGGTGGTCGAAGAGTTCGGCGACCAGGGCGCGGGCCCGGCCTGACACGTCGGGGCGGCGGTGGGTGCGGGCCCAGGTGACCAATTGACGCAGGGCCCCCGCCAGCGCCGACCCCGCGTTGCCCCACAGCAGCCCGTTCGACAGGGGGCCGTCGCGGTGGATCGCCTCGGCGAGGGGGACGAGATGGGCGTACTGCACGGCTTCCCGAATCCGGGCGGCGGTAGCGGGCAGCGATTCGGCGGTGCTCAGCCACAGGTCGTCGGGGGCGGTGTGCTGTGGGTCCCAGTGCAGGGCATCGGGCGAAAGATCGGGGAAACGGCCGGTCAGGGCCGCCGGGCCGAGTGCGATCGACCAGAGGCGGGAGGCCAGCCCCAGGTGCGCGACGGAGGCGGCGACTCTGCGTTCAGAGGTACGTAGCCGGGCGGCGACCGTGTCGATACGGGCCGTGAGCGGTGCGGACTCCCCCGCGTACAACAGTGCCAGCGGGCGGTGCGCCCCGTCGGACGGTGAAGCGGCACGCAATGTGAAGAATCCGCCCACAGAGGCCGCTGCCGGCTCGTCCATCGTGCTGCTCCCTCTCGGCTCCCCGGCCGCCACTGGTGACATCACGGGCAGGGCACCCGGAGTACCGCGACCCGCCGTTCACCGTAACCCCTCGGGGTGATCGCTCCGGGCCCCTCCGGTGGGAGGACTACCGCCGGGAGGAGGACACTGGGAGTAGTCACGTACTACCAAAGCAGTACGCAGGATTGCCGCCTCAGGGACGACGACGCAGCGGCTTTGGAGGGACATCGTGGTGTACATGAGTTCCCTTGCGCTGTCCGTGCTTCTGTCACTGGTCTCCGCGGTCGCCTATGCGGCCGGGGCGATCGTCCAGGAGCGCGTGGCCACGGCTGGAGACGGCCGCTCGCTCGCGCCCTTGCGAAACCGTGTCTGGTGGGCGGCCGTGGCAATGAACGGCGTGGGCGCGGTGCTGCATGTCGTGGCGCTGGCCTACGGTCCGCTCAGCCTCGTCCAGCCGCTCGGTGCACTGACCATCGTCTTCGCCCTGCCGATGGCGGCACTCTTCGTACGCCGCCGGGCAGGTGCCGTCGCATGGCGCGGCGCGATCATGGCGACCGTCGGTCTGGCGGGCCTGCTCGCGCTCACCGGGAATGCCGAGTCGCACACCCTGAGCGGCCCGGATCAGCTGACGCTCGCCGGTGTGACGCTCGGTGCGGTCGCAGCGCTCTTCCTTGTCTCCAAGGGCTTGCACCGGCCTGTGGTACGGAGTGTGATCCTGGCCGGGGCGGCGGGCGTCGCTTTCGGTATCGCCTCGGTGTTCACGAAGACCGTGGCCGTGCAGTGGACCTCCGGTTCGGCAGGGGCCGGAATGCCGGCGCTGCTGGCGATAGGCACGTTCGCGGCCGCCGGGCTGCTGCTCTCCCAGGCCGCGTACCGGGGCGCCGGGCTGACCGCGCCGCTGGCCACGGTGACCGTGGTGAACCCGGTGATAGCCGCGGCTGTCGGCATCACCATGTTCGATGAGCAGTTCCGGCACGGCACGGCGGGCACCATGCTCGCGCTGGCCTGCGGGGTGGTCGCCGCGGGCGGGCTGATACTTCTCACGACGGAGCGGCTGGGCGCGGAGCAGCGCGCCCGGCGGCCGGCCGGGAGTCAGTACCCGGACGCTCTGGGGGACGGGGCGGACGCGGAGCCCGGCGCCGGTGGTATTGCGGAACCGGCGATGGATCTGGCCAGGCCGGCTGAGACGCAGACGGTCGTCGTTCTTCCCGAGCCCGCACCGCCGACGCCCGCCGCGGCCGTCGAGACCATCGCGGAAACGTTCTCGGCAGCCCCCGTGATGCCGCTGATGATGCCGCTGGAGCGTCGCCTCGGGCAGGTGGAGTTCGGACCCGGGCGGTCGTCGCACACCGGCACCGCAGCACGGCGGGGCGGGGTGTCCGCGGGGCCTGCCGGCCCCGCTGACCCAGCCGGGCCCCAGCCGGTCGTTCAGACGCTGACGCCGCCCGCCCTGAGGTAGGCCAGCGGGTCGATGTCCGAGCCGTAACCGGGGCCGGTACGGATCTCGAAGTGCAGGTGCGGCCCGGTGACGTTCCCGGTGGAGCCCGAGCGCGCAATCCGCTGGCCTGCGGAGACATGCCGGCCCTCACGCACATGAAGCGCGGACAGATGCGCGTACTGGCTGTACTTGCCGTCGCTGTGCCGGATGACGATCTGGTAGCCGTACGCCCCCGCCCAGCCCGCCGAGACGACCGTGCCGGAACCGACCGCCTTCACCGAAGTGCCGGTCGGGACGGGGAAGTCGACACCGGTGTGATAGCCACTGGCCCAGGACCCGGCCTGGTGGTACGGGGTACCGATACCTGCCGCAATCGGCGCGACGAGACCGTCGGAGTGCTTCTCCGCCTGCTGCGGCTGGTGGCTCTCGGCCTTCTTCGGGTGTTGCTTCGGCTTGGCGGTCCGGTGCTGCGGCTTCGCGGCTTGGTGATGCGACGTGGCCGGCTGCTGCTTCGGCTCGGTGGTCCGGTGCTGCGGCTTCGCCTTCTGGTTCGGTGCGGTCTTCGGCCGCGCGGCCGGTGTCGAGCCCGTCCTGGAACCCGCCTTCGGTGCCTGGGCCACATCGAGGCTCAGGCGCTGTCCGGGAAAGATGAGATCCGGATCGTCCCCCACGACCGTGCGGTTCGCCGCGTACAGGTGCTGCCAGCCGCCCCGGACATGCTCGCTCGCCGCGATCGCGGAGAGCGAGTCACCACTGGTCACGGTGTACGACTCGCGTTTGCCGGGCACAGTGGTCGGCTTGGCGGGCGTGGACGACGTCCGCTTCGTCTCCGGCTTCCCGGCGGCAGCCTTCCCGGGCGCCTGTAAGTGGCTGGTCCGCTCCGACTGAGGGTCGATGCCGGGGGCTTCCCCGCCACTGGTCAGCCCCGCCCGTGTCGAGCAGCCCGGCCAGGCGCCGGGTCCCTGCCCTTCGAGCACCTTCTCGGCGATGGCTATCTGCTGGTCCTTGGTGGCCAGGTCGGCGCGCGGAGCGTAGACCGTGCCGCCGTAGGCCGCCCATGTCGACCGGGTGAACTGAAGGCCACCGAAGTAGCCGTTGCCACTGTTGATGTGCCAGTTGCCGGTGGACTCGCAGGCGGCCACCTTCTCCCAGACATCCGTCGAGGCGGCGCCTGCCGAGGCGGCTGCGATGAGCGGGAGCGCGATGCCCGCACCGCCGGCGGTGACCGTGAGCGAGGCACGGTTGAGCCGGCTGGGCTGATATCTGCGGTGCCGTCCGTTTGCAGCCATGACTTGGCTCCCCCACTGGCAGTAGAACACGTCGCAAGCGCCCAACTTATGGGCAGACAAAGGCCGATGACAAGGGAGCGATGGCGGCTCACGGGTCATCCGGCCTTCTCCGGGGGAGAGTTGCCCAGCGGGCGGCGTCGCGGTTGAAGACCGACCGCGCCCGCAGATGGCGTGGCGCGCAGCATCGCGCCCGTGGTCTCGATGGTGCGGTGGTAGGCGGACGACCGGGCGGCGACGGCGGGGCCGATGCGCATCTGCCTCGCCTCGTACCGCCCGAGCCGCTCCCACGCGAACGACCGGCAGGCGTCGGCGAAGGCGACCGGGGCATCTCCATCGGAGCGATGCCCAGGCCCTCCAGGCATGGGCTGGTCCATACGGCCCATGCTGAACAGGCCGTCCCCGTGCCCCGTATCCATACTGAAGATCCCGGCATCCCCCCACACAGATTGCAGAGCACACAGATGAGCGGCACTGCGCAGATCGGCGTCACAGGACTCGCGGTCATGGGCCGCAATCTCGCTCGCAACTTCGCCCGCAACGGCTTCACGGTCGCCCTGCACAACCGCACGACCGCGAAGACGGACGCCTTGGTCGAGGAGTTCGGCGACGAGGGTTCCTTCGTCGCCGCACACACGCCGGAGGAGTTCGTCGCGGCGTTGGAACGTCCGCGCCGGCTGATCATCATGGTGAAGGCGGGCGATCCGACGGACGCCGTGATCCAGGAGTTCGCCCCGCTCCTCGAAGAGGGCGACGTCATCATCGACGGCGGCAACGCACACTTCGAGGACACCCGTCGCCGCGAGAAGGAACTGCGCGAGCGCGGCATTCACTTCGTCGGCGTCGGCATCTCGGGCGGCGAGGAGGGCGCGCTGAACGGGCCGAGCATCATGCCGGGCGGCTCGACCCAGTCGTACGAATCGCTGGGGCCGCTGCTGGAGAAGATCGCCGCCAAGGCGAAGGACGGCGCCCCGTGCACCACCCACATCGGTCCCGACGGTGCCGGGCACTTCGTGAAAATGGTCCACAACGGCATCGAGTACGCGGACATGCAGCTGATCGCGGAGGCGTACGACCTGCTGCGTGCGGTGGCGGGCTACTCCCCGGCAAAGATCGCCGAGACATTCCGCAGCTGGAACACCGGCCGCCTGGACTCGTATCTGATCGAGATCACGGCGGAGGTCCTCGCCCACACCGACGCGGCCACCGGAAAACCCTTCGTCGACATCGTGCAGGACCGGGCGGAGCAGAAGGGCACGGGCCGCTGGACGGTGCAGATCGCGCTGGATCTGGGGGTGCCCGTCTCCGGTATCGCGGAGGCCGTCTTCGCCCGCTCGCTGTCCGGCCATGCGGATCTGCGCGAGGCGGCGCAGGGCCTGGCGGGCCCGTCGCCCAAGGCGCTCGACGAGACAGCGGCCGCAGCCTTCGCCGACCGGGTGGAGCAGGCGCTGTACGCGTCCAAGATCGTCTCGTACACGCAGGGGTTCCACCAGATCCGGGCGGGCAGCGAGGCCTACGACTGGAACATCGACCTCTGCGCGGTGGCGGCGATCTGGCGGGCCGGGTGCATCATCAGGGCCGCGTTCCTGGACCGGATCCGGGCGGCCTACGGCACCCGCCCCGACCTGCTGAGCCTGCTCTCGGACGAGCAGTTCGCCGAGGAGATCGGTGCGGCGCAGGACGACTGGCGCACGGTGGTCGCCGAGGCGGTACGGCAGGGGGTGCCGACGCCGGGGTTCGCAGCCGCGCTCTCGTACTACGACGGCCTGCGCGCGGACCGGCTGCCCGCGGCGCTCACCCAGGGACAGCGCGACTTCTTCGGCGCGCACACATACCGGCGTACGGATCGCGAGGGCTCCTTCCACACGCTCTGGGGCGGCGACCGGTCGGAGGTCGAAGCAGGCTGATACGCGACGCCGGTGGGCGCTCCGCGCCCTCGACGACTGCGGGGGAGCTGCCGGAGACCGGGCTGACACATGTGACCCCGGACCGGGACGCCGCCGGCGGACCACTGCGGAACCGGCCGCGACGACGGACCTGCTGCTGCCGGCCGGGCTGCCCGAGCCGATCGCGACGCTCCTGGCGGACGGCCCGCCGGACCGGACGGTCGTGGTGGACGGCTGACCCCGCGGCCCGGATGAGTCGACGGCCGCCCGGCAGGTCGTCGGCCGGACGCCCCGCGTGAGCGCCGCAAGCGTGCCCGGGAATCACGGGGAACAGGACCATCCGCGTAGTCGCCCGGTCGGGTGACCCGGGGTGCGGCGTCGTCCTGCATGTGCGTAAGTAGCAGCGGGCCCACTTGTCGCCCCGCACCCGCGAGCCCGCTGCCGTTCCCTACCGCTGACGCCCCATGGAGCCCCCGTATGCCCGACGCCACGCCGGAACCTGTGGCGGCCCAGCCCGTCGTCACGCCGCTGACCAGCGCGGCCCTGATCCTGGTCGCCACGATCGAGCCCGGTGGTGAGGCCGCCGTGCGCAAGGTGCTGCCGGATCTGGCGGCGATCGCCCGCTCCATCGGATTCCGGTTCCCGGGCACCGACCTGGTCTCTGTGATCGGCTTCGGTTCCCACGCCTGGGACCGGCTGTTCGCGGGGCCGCGACCTGCGGGGCTCCACCCGTTCCAGGAACTGCACGGTGCCCGCCACCACGCCCCCGCCACTCCGGGGGACCTGCTGCTCCACATCCGGGCCGAGCGGATGGACGTGTGTTACGAGTGGGCGGCCCAGTTCCTCGACCGGCTCGGCGGCGCGGTGAAGGTCGTCGACGAGACGCAGGGATTCCGCTACTTCGACCACCGGGATCTGCTCGGCTTCGTGGACGGCACCGAGAACCCGGTGGGTGCGGGTGCACGGTCGGCAGCCCTGGTCGGCGCCGAGGATCCGGAGTTCGCGGGTGGCAGTTATGTCGTCGTGCAGAAGTATCTGCACGACCTCGCGGCCTGGAACACGCTGAGCACCGAGGCGCAGGAGCGGGTCATCGGCCGTACGAAGTTCGCCGACATCGAGCTCCCCGACGACGTCAAGCCCGCCGACTCGCATGTCGCCCTCAATACGATCACCGACCCGGACGGCACGGAACGCGAGATCCTGCGGGCCAACATGCCGTTCGGCAGCTTCGAACAGGGCGAGTTCGGCACGTACTTCATCGGATACGCCGCCGACCCGGGCGTGACCGAACAGATGCTCCGCAATATGTTCCTCGGCAATCCGACCGGCACGTACGACCGCATCCTCGACTTCTCGACGGCGGTCACCGGCACGCTCTTCTACGTCCCCGGCGCCGACTTCTTCGACGCCCCGCCGCCGTCGCCCGCAGTGATCGCGACCGAGGCCCTGCCGGAGCCGGCGTCCGCGCCGGTGGTGGCATCGGCACCGGCCCCGGTCTGTTCGGACGACGGTTCGCTGCACATCGGCAGCCTGCAAGAAAGCGCCCAGTGATGAACAACCTCCACCGCGAACTCGCCCCTGTTACGGAAGCCGCCTGGGACCAGATCGAAGAAGAGGCCCGGCGCACCTTCAGCCGCCATCTGGCGGGCCGCCGTGTCGTCGACGTGACCGGCCCGGACGGCCCCGAGCTGGCGGCCATCGGCGACGGGCATCTGCGCGACATCGATCCCCCCACGCCGGACGTGATCGCCCGGGCCCGCACCTCGGTGCCCGTCATCGACTGGCGGGTGCCGTTCACGGTGACCCGGTCGGCCGTGGACGACGTCGAGCGCGGTTCCGACGACAGCGACTGGCAGCCCGTCAAGGACGCGGCCCGCACCTGTGCGTTCGCCGAGGACATGGCGATCATCGACGGGTACGCGTCGGCCGGCATCACCGGACTTCGGGACGGCTCCTCGCACTCACCGCTGCCACTGCCGTCCGACGCCCGCGACTACCCGGCCACCATCAGCCAGGCGCTCACTCAACTGCGGCTGGCCGGTGTCGACGGGCCGTACCGGCTGCTGCTCGGTGCCGACGCCTTCACCGAGGCGACCGAGACCTCCGACCACGGATATCCGGTGGCCACCCATCTGGCCCGGTTGCTCGACGACCAGATCCTCTGGGCGCCCGCCGTCGCGGGTGGTGTACTTCTTTCCACCCGTGGCGGCGACTTCGAACTGTGCCTGGGCCAGGATCTGTCGATCGGCTATCAGGACCACGACGCGGCCGGCATCCGGCTCTACTTCCATCAGTCGTTCACCTTCCGGATGCTGACGCCCGAGGCCGTCGTCCCGATCATCGCCTGAGGAACCGCTACCGGTGCCCGGTCGGCCTGACGCTCCAGGTGAGGGTGTCGGTGGCCAGGGCACGGACGGCGGGGTCGCGGATGGCGTCCGTACGGTCCACGGCCTCGGCGGTCACCTTGTGGCTGCGACCGTCCGAGCGGACTCCGAGCGAGGCCGGGGTGACGGAGGTACGTCCCCGGGCGGCGACCTTCTCGACGCCGTCGACGTACCAGCGCAGATCGGTCCTGGCGAGGCCGGTGGCGGCATCGGGCCGCCCGTGCGTGCGGGGCTTGGCGCCGACGGTACCGAGGTCCGCCGGGGTCACCGCGATACGGCGGCCGGGTCCGACGGTGGCGTCCGTGTCGACGGTGCTGCTCAGTGCGTTGCCCGCGCGGTAGAACCCGGCGATCATCGCCTCGCGTCCCGGCAGGTTGAACTCGGTGTTGCTCAGCTCGCGCATGATCGATGAGGCGGTCGGGCGGTAGATGCCGAACGGGTAGTAGGAGCTGCCCTCGTACGTGCCGACCGTGCCGCCCGCCGGGTCGCTCTGCCCCAGCCAGCGGTACCACTTGGCCTGTTTCTCGGTGAGTTGCGCGGGCGTGTAGGTGGTGGAGTTGATTCCGCCCGGCTCGCCTCCGGTCCAGGTGCCGTACGCCTCGTATGTGTACTCGTCGTCGAGCAGGCCCACCGAGTGCCCGATCTCATGGGCGGCGATCAGGCTGGACGCGGCGTGGTCGGAGGAGAGCGTGGAGACTCCGTTGAAGGGGTAGCCCTCGGCCTGGAGTCCGGAGTAGCCCGCGCCGCCGTACTTGGTGGAGTTGGCGATGACGACCACGAGGTCCGCGGCCGGGGCCTTGGCGGCGTAGGCGGCCACCTTGTCGATGTCGGTGCAGATCAGCCGCTCGGTGTCCGAGCACCAGAAGTAGCTTCCGAGTGCGGTGTCCTTGACCGTGTCCGCTCCGGGGTCTCCGCTGACGCCGGACTCGTTGGAAACGGCATCGACGGTCCAGACATTGAACAGACCCTGGTAGCTCTTGTACGGCTCCAGGCCGGTGATGTCGGCCCACTTGGCGGTGGCGTCCGCGTGGAAGTCGTCCTGCTGGCCGGCCGTGTAGCCGTCGCCGATGATCACGACGTCGAGGCGGTCGTCGGTGGGACCGGTCACGGCCTGCTCGCCCACCGTGCCGTCGAGTGCGGCCTCGGCGGGGCTCAGCGGGGCGACGGCAGCTCCGGCCCTCTTCGCGGGGGAAGCGGCGGGGACCTCCACGGTCCTGCCCGGGCCGCCGGGGTCGGGGAAGTACTCGGCCTCGACACGCCGACCACCATCGGTGCCCGTGGGGGTGGCTGACGCGGGGGCGGAGGCGGCGGTCGCCGCCAGGAGGCCGACGAGAGCAAGTCCCGTCATCGATACTGCTGTTCGGCGCGTGTGGGGGCGTATACGCATGGACAACTCCTGCGGTTTCTAGGGCACTTCCGGGGCACGACCAGCACGTAACTCGCTGGTTAAGTGGAATTAATGTGACGCTTAACCTAGAAGGGTGCGGGCCTCTGAACAAGGCCCAGGGGCCGAGTGGTTGAGGCTCGTATCCGGGCATTTACGATGCATGGGCCGCATTTCGAGGCTGTGCGAGGCAGAAGGGGCGGCGCGATGAACGAGAAGCGCACAACGGGACGAGGCACCGGAGCGGGCTCCGACCGCGAGCCGAGCGACGCGCACGGCCCGGGCTACGACGATCCCGGAACCGTCGGCCGGCGCGTACAACGGCTGCGCGCCGAACGCGGACTGACTCAGCGACAGCTCGCCGAACCCTCCTACACCCCCGCCTATATCTCCACCCTGGAGGCGGGCCGGGTCCGCCCGTCGGAAGCGGCCGTGCGCCACCTCGCGGACCGGCTCGGCGTGACGTACGAGGAACTGGCGACCGGACGCCCCGCCCGTCTCGCCACCGAGCTGCGGCTGAAGCTCGTCGAAGCCCAACGGACACTGGCCACCGGAGCCGCCGAGGACGCCGCCGCCACCTACACCCGGCTGCTCGCCGAGGCCGAGGGGCACGGACTCGACAGCGAACGCGCCGCAGCCCTGCTCGGGCTCGGCCAGTGCGCACTGGAGACGGGCGATCTGCCCGTGGCCCGCGGCCACTTCGAGGCTGCGGAGAGGCTGCTCGCCGACGCACCGCTCCCCCGGCGCGCCCCGGCCGTCCGCGGCCGGGCGGTCGCCCATCTGCTGGCGGGTGAACTCCGTTACGCCTGCTACCTGCTGGAAAGCGCCATCGACGAGCTCAACGCCTCCGGTCTGCAGGACCCCGGCGCACTCCTGCTGCTGTACACGGCCGCGATCGCGCCGTACATGGACATGGGTGCCCATGCCCGCGCCGCGCAGGCGGGTGAGCTGGCACTGGCTCTTGCACCGCAGGTGTCCGATCCGGAGCTGGTCGCCGGACTGCACCGGAGCGTCGCGCGCACGCTCATCGCAGCGGGCCGCACCACGGAAGCGGACGCCTCCCTCGCCAAGGCGGCCGAGATCTACCAACAGCTGGAGATCCGTACGGAGTTGGCACACTGCCACTGGATGCGCGGCTACGTCCACGCACAGGACGGCGACCTGTCAGGCGCCGAGACCGAGCTGCGCGCCGCCCGCGACATGCTGGCGTCGAAACGGGCCGCCCTGTACACGGCGCAGGTCGAGGTGGAACTGGCGGATGTGCTGCGCCGGCGCGGCAAGGCGTCCCAGGCCCAGGAGTTGCTGCATCGGCTCCTGGGCGAACTGCACCCCGACCGGGGATCGGTCCACGCCGGCGGCGCGCACCGGCTGCTCGGCCTCATCCACGAGGAACAGGGCAACCTCGATTCCGCCGAGGAGCACTACGTCACCGCGCTGGCCCTGCTGGAGCGGGCGGGCGCCGCAGGTGATCTCGCGGACATCTGCCGGCTCCTGGGCGATCTGCTACGACGCCTGGGCCGGACCGAGGCGGCGATGGACGCCTACCGGACCGGGCTCGGGCACCGGACCTCTCCCGGCAGCACCACGCTGGGACCGGCGCCGGTGCGGCCGCCCACCGCCTGAGCTCGGTCCGGCCGAGTCGGACCGCCTGCCCTCCACACCCCTGGGCGAGGAACGCCTCGACGATCCAGACTCTTTCGCCGGCATCGCGCGCGGCACCGAACCACGGCTCGGCCTTTCGCAGGGCGGCAGCCTCCCGGCGGTGCTCGTGGGTGAAGCCGACACCGAGGGCTCACGCACGGGCTGATCAGGATCAGAGTGCGGATGCCTTCCCACGTGCGCAATTCGGTGGGCGGTAAATAGTAGCCATGTATATAGTAGCCATGTACTCTATCTTTCATGAGCAACACACCTCAGGGACCGACCCCCGGCTTCCTGGTCTGGCGCCTGTCCATGAAGTGGCGAGTGGCCGTGGACCGGGCGATCGCGCCGCTGGGCCTGACACATGCGCAGTACTCACTTCTCGGATCCCTGCTGGGGATGCAGCAGTCGGGGCTGCGGCCCAGCCAGCGCCGGCTCGCGGACCACACCGGGCTCGAACCCCTCTACGTGTCCAAGCTGGCCCGCACCCTGGAGACCGCCGGCCTCATCGAGCGCACCACCGATCCCGGCGACACCCGAGCCGTCCAGCTCTCGCTGACCGATGAGGGGCGCGCGGTCACGCTCCGCGCGGTCGATGTCGTACGAGAGCTCCTCGACCGGCAACTGGCCCCGCTGGGCGGCCTGGACGGTGCGGACACCGAGGCATTCACCCGCATGTTGACAGCACTTCTCGACGTACCGATTCCCGCAGTTCCGATTTCATCGACCAGATCGACCAAGGAGTAGCCATGCCTGTCACACCGACCGTCAACGGCCAGGTCATCGGCCAGGCCCACTACGCCACCCGGGCCGTTCTCGAACGGCTGCTGGGGGCCACCGGAACCACGTTCCATCAGTCGGTGGCACTGAACGTCATCGCGGACAGCGGCGAGGCGATCGAGCGCGGCCGGCTCATCGACCGTATGACCGGCACGCTGAAGATCGACGCAGAGGTCGCCGAAGCGGCGGTGGCCGAGCTGTCCGCCGCAGGGCTGCTGGAGGAAATCCCGGGCAGTACAGCCCGCGTCGGCCTCACACCCGCAGGTCGTGACCGCCGGCATGCGCACAGGACCGGCATCGCGGACATCACGGCCCGGCTGTACGCGGGTCTGCCGGCCGAGGACCTGGCTGTGGCAGGCCGCGTACTCACCGAGGTCACCGCGCGGGCGAACGCCGTCCTGGCCGGGGCCTGAGGCATACCGTCCGCGAGAACAGAGCCCGCACGGCGCACCGGGCAGCCGTCATCCGGCCGACCGGGGCGACGGCTCCGGCGCCGGCGCGGGCTCGGGTGTGGGCGGCTGCGGAATCGGATCCGGTGACGGGCCGGGCGGGACGGGGCCCGGCGGCGGGGGCGGCGGCTCCGGCAGCGGCGCCGGAGGCCCCGGCATCGGCCCCGGGGTGGGTGCAGGTGGCACGGGGTCGGGGTACGGATTGGTCATCGGGGGCCTCCGAGCGGTTCAGGGTGGATCTCCTTCCACCGTCCCCCGGAGCGGCTGCCCTCGCCTGGTGAGTCCATGCGTACAGGTTCCGAATGATCCGCGCGGGTCCGGGACCCGAACGGCAGGTCAGCGCGCGGCGGCGAGGCCCGGCCGGGGGACTGGAGAGCACCGGGATCCGGGTGGCCGTACGGGTGACCGCATCGGCCATGGACGCCTGCGCCGGCACTGGGGCCTGCCCTCGCGCTGCTCGCCGAAGAGACGGTCCCGGAGCGCTTCGAGGACCGGGACACGGACCGGAGAGGTGTACAGGGGGACGAGTGCCGTCCGCCAACCGCTACAACCCCCCGGCCGATGGGATCACTAGAGCTCGGGGTGGGACTTGAGCTGGACCTTCGCCTGCTCCACGAGTTCGGCCGGGGCTTCGGGAGCCCGGTCGGGGTGACGCTGCGCCCACTTCGCGGCGTACGGGCAGAGCGGGACGACGGGAACGCCCTCACGGCCCGCCATGGCGTAGAACTCCTGGACGAGGGCACCGGCGATGCCCTTGCCCTCATGGCCGGGTTCGACGACGGTGTGCACGGCCACGAGCGCGGCGGGGTCGCCGTCCATCACGAAGTACGCGATGGCTCCAACGGCCTTGCCGTTCTCGTACGCGAGCAGGTTGCCGCTCACACGGTCGTCACGGATGTCGAGTTCGATCCGGTCGGTCTGTTCTGCCATGACGGGTGCTCCCTCGGTGGTCGAGCCGGATCAGCGCGCCGCGGGAACGGTGTGCGGGCTCCGTTCGGTAGCGGTGCCGGGTACGGGCTCGGAGGCATCGGCGCCGAGCGCGACGATACGGTTGTCGGCGTCGACGTGCACGATGCGCGGGGTCAGTCCACGGGCCTCGGCGTCGTCGACCTGGGCGTAGCTGATCAGGATGACCAGGTCACCGGGGTGGACGAGATGGGCGGCAGCGCCGTTGATACCGATGACACCGGATCCGCGCTCACCTTCGATGACGTAGGTCTCCAGGCGGGAGCCGTTGTCGATGTCGACGATGTGCACCAGCTCGCCGGGCAGCAGATCCGCGGCTTCCATCAGATCGGCATCGACGGTGACGGAGCCGACGTAGTGCAGGTCGGCCTGGGTCACGGTGGCCCGGTGGATCTTGGACTTGAACAGCGTACGAAGCACGGAGAAACTCCCGATTTGTCGGCTCTCTGCCTGCTGTGCAGGTCAAGGGCGGTGCCCGCAGCGTACAACCATTCGCATATTCGGCCAGCTGTCGCCGGGCGTCTCAGGATTCACACTGGCCCTTTGCCGACTTCTGATGACCAATCATGCCGAGACCGAACTGGCCCATGCCCTCGGTTCCGATCACACACCCTCGGTTTCCAGCCCGTCCGGCCGGTGCCGACTGGACGGTCCGAGTGTGGGACGTGGCCCCGGGGCAGGCCATGGTCGGGGCGTTCGCCGGACACACAGGAAGCATCGAGGCCCTCGCCGTCGCCCGCCTGCACGGTCGGCCGGTGCTCCTCACCGGTGGCAGCGACAACGCCATCGCCGCCTGGGACCTGATGACATGAACCTTGATCGGCACCCACCCGGCGGCTCATGACGCAGCTCGGATCACGTACTCCGGCCCCGCGCCCGGTCAGTTGCTTCAGTTCGGCAATGGTCGCGACGGCGCGCAGCCAGGTGGCCGCGGTGTCGTCGGCGGCGATCCCGCCCATGAGTTCGGTGCCGGCTCGCAGCCACTCCCGTACCATGTCGGCCGCCTCTCGGCGGGGCAGGGGCTCGGGCAGCTCCGCGGCGTGGGCGAGCCCGCCGGCGCGCACGGTGTCGGCGAGGAAGGCGACCGAGCGCGGCTCGGTGCCGAGGCGGTCGAGGATGACGGCTGCGGCCGCGGCGCCGTCGCCGAACAGGGCGGTGCGCCGGGTGCCGGGCTCGGCGGTGAGGCCGTAACGCAGCAGGACGGCGATGTCGAGCCGGGCCAGCTCGTCGTCCGTGCGGTCCGGCGGGTACGGGGCGTCGTCGTTCATGGCGGGACCTCTGGTGTCTCGTCTCGTCTGACTGATCCGCAGGGGCTCAGTTGACGGTGACGGTGTAGGTGATGCGCTCGGGAGCCTGGGAGGGGGACCCCGCCCCCGTGGTCGGGGTGGCGGAGGGTCCGGTCGTCTCGGGGGGCAGCGTGGAGTTGTTGCCCTGACACGTGGTGAAGGTGCAGTGCAGCAGCGTGAACCGGGTGGTCCCCCCGCCCTTGGCCTCGAAGGTGAAGGTGAGCCGGCCGCCGGCACCGGCCACCGGCTCGTCGCCGGAGTCCGACGCGTAGTCCTGGCCGCGGCTGACGAGCACCGAGCTGTCGGGCTCGGGGTCGACCAGGTACCAGTACTCGCGGGTGGAGGCGTTCTGGTCGACGGTGAGCGTGAAGCGCTCGCCCGGCTCGGCGGTGATGCTGGTGTCCTTCACCGGGTGGCTCGTCGGGCGGCTCGTGGAGCCGCCGGCCGGTTCGTCGGTGCCCGAGCCGCAGCCCGTGGCGAGAGCGAGGAGCGCGGCCGCCGCGATCGCGGCACCGCCCCTGCTACCGCGGAAGACAGACGCTGTACGCGTTGGGGAGATCACTGTTGGAAGCCTTGCCCATGTGGCCGTTGATGAAGTCGTCCTCGCTGACCCAGGTGGTCGAACCCCAGGGGTTGTACACCTGAAGCATGTCACCCTCCTGGGCGATGATGGTCATCGCGTGGGCGCCCTCCTTGCCCGAGACGTCGACCGGCACCGGCCGCCCCTGCGCCACCGACTTCTCGACTTCGGTGAGGACCGCCCTGCGGTCGGCGGTGCTGTCCAGGTCCTGGCGCTCGTAGTCACTGCCGGTGGCACTGCCGACGGCGGCGTCGTTGATCCGTTCCTGCCCCTCGGACCCCATGCCGCCCCAGTTCTCGCCGCCGTCACCTTCGGTGTGCAGCCGGTGCTGTTCGGCCACCAGCCGCTGCCTGAAGGCGTCGGGGTCGTCCTGCTGCCCGTCGGGGCCGCCGGTGAGGTCGAGCGCGTACAGGGGGTCAACCATGGCGCGGAACGTGACGGTGGACGAGGCCACGCAGGTGCCCTCGGAGCCGTCACCGCCCTGGATCCACCGCTGGCCGTCGAACGTAACGAAGTCCTTGTTGTTGTTGTTCGAGCCGTCCGGCGCCAGGCCCTGGTCGTTCATGCTGTCCGGGGCGGGGACCACCGGAGTGAGATGCCGGCGCAGCCAGTCGGGGTCCTTGCCGTGGATCTCGTCCTGGAACGTGCCGATCTCGGCGACGCTGTGGCCGGCGGGCGCTCATCCCGGCCCAGGCGATCGGCCGCAACTCGCCGTAGGCGCGCAGCGCGTACGAGCTGACACCGCGGCGCACCCCGCTCTTCCTCAAACCCCGAATTGGCGCCTCCACGTTGTGGCCGGCCGTGTTCACGCCGACGCCGCCTGCCCGCAGCCACCGGGCTACGGAACGTCCTCGCCGGGGGTGGCCTGGCAGTACTCCGGCACCCTGGGCACAAGGGCGCACAAAGGGCCGGACGGAAACCGCCCGGCGGCGCGGCCTGGCGTGCTCTCCACGCAAGGGGCGGTGGGTCGCTTGTGATGGCGACCGGTATCGCCCATGCCATGGATGCGTCGAGGGTCAGACCGACACCTGGCAAGTGCCTCTCCGGTCGGGGCAGCGCGCAACCGAGCACGGAACTCAGTGGTCGGCTTTGGAAGTCCTTCGGGGGTTGACGTGCGGTCAGGTCGAGTGGGCGGGTGACGACGAGGTGCAGACCGCACATGCAGTCCAGTGCGTGCCCGGGCGAACCGTCGAAGCTGACGGTGGGCGGCCGGCCGGCCTGGTGTGGGGGTGACCGCGGGCAGATGCCGAACGGGAGGTCGTGCGAGGTGTGAATGTGCCGATCGGCAGGTGGTCCCGGTCTCCCCTGGACGAGCGAGGGAACACTCTGCATGATCAACTGGTGACCACCCCAGAGACCGTCGTCGAACGCCAGCTCGCCGCCTACAACAGCCATGACCTCGAAGCCTTCGCGGCGACGTACGCCCCCGACGTCTGCATCAACCGCCGCGGCGGCGACCGCCTGCTCGGGCGCGACGCCGTGCGGGAGGCGTACGCGGACATGTTCGCCAAGGGCCGCTGCCGGGCCGAGATCGTCGGCCGACTCACCGAGGGCGACTGGGTGGTGGACCACGAGATCGCCCACGGCATCACGGACGACCCCCTCCGCGTGCTGGTCGCCTACCGGGTCCGCGACGGCCTGATCGACCACGTCGACTTCCTCGGCTGACTGCCGAACCTCTCCGACCGAACGAACCGTCAGAGGGTGTTCGGTACCGGCTTGGCGGCCGGCTCCGGAAGTCCTCCGGGGTTGATCAGGTCGGCGGCGAGGCGGAGGATTCCTCTTGCCGGTCGGCGAGGGTGTGCTGGTCGAGCCGGGCCGGCAGATCGTCCAGGTGCAGTACTGCCTGGACCAGACGGTGCAGACGACGTCGGCGACTTTCGGGAAGCACAGGCCGGCGATCCAGGCACCTACCGGCGCCGAGCTCCTGGCGGGCAGTCAGGCGCCCTTGAGCGCGTCGCGGACGGCGTGCGGCGCAGGGTGCCTGACCGTCCTGAATGATCCATCCGAGATTGGCCGTTGTCCTCCATGACTGTGGCCCGAGCCGTGGCTCCTACCTTGACCGCCTCCGAGCGCCGCCGGTTGAAAATGATGGCCCACGGTCGCAAGATCGAATATCAGGCCAGGCAGCGGGCATCGATCGTGGGACGGCGTGACCTGGTTCAGGCGCCCTCGCCATTGAGCGCGGCAGTGGCTAAGCCGAACCGAGTCAAGTCTCGGCCGCGCAGCTTCGGAATCGAAGGAACGGGAACCGAAGGAACGGGAACCGAACGGGCTTCCATTCCGTGGGGAAGCACCGTCGTCTTCATCGTGGTCGCCCGCACGATCGGTGGGGGATCATGTCAAAGACGCGTGGCTGCCGGGGCAGGCGTCGGCGAATGAGAGCAAGGGAAGACAATGCTGCCGGGGTTGGGCCTTGATGCTGCCGAGTCGGAGTTCTACCGCCGATCTTTGACACGGTCGGCGTCGACCGCCAAGGGGGTCGGTGACTCCATGGGCCTGTCCCCGCAGGAAGCCCGCCTTGTCGCAGAGCGGCTCTTGGCCCTGGGGCTGCTCGCCGGCTCCGCGGAGGGAGAACTGCGTGCCGTCCACCCTGTCCTGGCCTGCCACCCGCTACTGGAACGCGCCGAACGGCGTCTGGCACGTCAACGAAAGGAGCTCGAGCTGGGCCGCGCAACGGTCGACGAGCTGGCCGCCGAGTTCAGCATGGAGACGTCCTCTTCCCTTTCCGAGGCGGAGGTGCACCGCGGGGCCGCCGCGGCCTGGTCGTTCCTGGAGCACGTCGCTGCTACCGCGTCGACGTCGGTGCAGTGCATTGCCGCCTCCGGCGCCGCACCGGGAGTGGGGGAGACGTCCGACTACACGGCGATCAGCGAGCTCGCGGCCTTCACGGCCCGGCGGGGCACACACGTCCAACTCCTGCTTCTGGAAAGCATCGACATCCTGCCCAGCCTGGTGGACGGCGCCCACGCGATGGCAGCGACCGGTGTCGAGATTCGCACCGTGCCCACTCTCCCGGTCTGGGTGTTCATCGTCGACGACGAGTACGTCGCCACCGCCCTGGACCCTGCCGACAACCAGGCAGGGTTCATGGTCGTCCGAACGCCGGGGGCGGTTGCGGCCGCCGCCGATCTCTTCATCCGCCACTGGCGCGGAGCCTCACCGCTTGCCACTCCTGACTACCAGACCGCCCGCGACCTGATGCAGAAACATCGCGAGCTCATCGCGCTGCTCGCCGACGAGGTGAAGGACGAGGCCATCGCGCGGCGCCTCGGTGTCTCGGCGTCGACCGCACGACGACGCATCAAGGACCTTTGCCGCGAGTTCGAGGTGAACACCCGCACTCAACTGGTGATCAGAGCATGCCGGATGGGCCTGCTCGACTGAGTCGGACTCTGCAGCAGGGCGAACGGACCGGACGACCCGACCCCGCACTCTTCGCGATCTTGGTCACCTGTGCTCATGCAAGAGCTCACCACGCCGACCTGCGCAGACACACTCATGAGGCGCCCTACGGTGGTGACAGACCGCAGGCCGCAGCGCTCGAACGCACAGCGACGTTCCACTCTGCGGTCGGTCCCCTCACCACCGGAAGGTCGACCATGCCTGCGCACATGCCCGTGGGGCCTGCGAGTACAGGTACCGCCCGCCTCGGCGCAGCCCTTATGTCCCTCTCGCTCGCCCTGCTGCCATCGCCCTGGCAACCCCACAAGCCTGTGCCGCCGAGCAAGGACCGGTGTGCTTCTTCCGCGACACCAACAGCGCCGGCGGGGCCGGACACGCCGACCGGGCGGGCAAGGACACCGTCCGCGCCGACCACCACATCTGGGAACCGTTCAAGGGCAGGCCGTGAGGCAGCCCCTCGCCATGGGAGCTCGCATCGCCAGCGGCACCTGGCACTACCTGAACGCAAGCACCAGCATCCTCCCGCTCTCGAAGTACGACTTCCACCCCTGCCAGACAACCGTCGGCGGCAGCATTGCGCGGGCGCAGCGTACGTACCGCGCCGGCCCGCACGCACTACAACCTCCTCACGAACAACTGCCTGACGGCTGCCTGCGAGCTCTTCCGGGCCTACAGCCCCGCCATGCGCACCCGGCACCTGCCCAACGGCCTGGGAGGACGCCCCAACGCAGGCGGGCCGGGCCCGGCATACATCAACCCACCTCGCCTCGCATGCCCGCTGCTGGGGCCGGCTCAACCGGTAATGACCACGGTGCCCCACGCCGAGTCACTCCGCTGTCCCCCCATGTCGCCTGCTCGTTTACCCGATTCTCCACGGAGGCCCGAAGACAATGCGAAGAATCCTCCTGATCCTCGGTGTGGCCCTGACGGCCATGACGACCGGAACATTCGGCTACCTGGCCTTCCGCGGCCACCAGCCACCCCACCCGCCGGAAGGCGGCAAGCCGCCAGGCGCGCCCGCACTGCCGTACAAGCCGGGTAAGCCCCTGCCCGCCCAAGCAGCCGACGCAGCCCAGGATCTGACGTCCAGCGACCCCGCGACACAGCGGGCGGCACTCACCCCCGAACTGGATCAAGCCCTGGCCTCTGGCCGCCTGCTCCCCGAAGGCACCCGCATCAACCTGTCGAAGGGCAGCTGGCACGAAGACAGTGGCTACGCCAACGCCCAGGCCACCCTGACGAAACCCGGGAAACCCGCACAGCACATCCTCATCGGGTTCGCCAAGAGGAACGCCGGATGGCACGTCACCGCAGTGGAGGTCGTCAAGTGACACGCTCTCCGAGCCAGGCGCGAATCCTCGCCCTGTGCGTCACCCTGATGACACTCCTCGGCCTCAACTCAGCGCTCCCCGCGGTCGCGGCCCCCGGAACCTGTTCCGCCGGCGGCAGGGTCGCGCAGGTGGAGCCGCATGAGCCGGTGGCCAACACCACACCGGTCCTCTTCGTCCACGGCATCGCCTCCGGAGCCACCACCTGGAACGAACCGAAGGAGGCATACGCGGCGGACAAGGCACAGAAGACAGGCGCGACAGGGAAAACGGACGGGCCGGACAAGGGCTACTTCCCCGTGAGAGTCGCCAAACTGGCCCGCGTCACGGCGTGGACGTACGACTACTACGAGGCCCAGCCGGAATGGGTGACCGACAGCCGCATCGGTCCGGGGCTCGCCAACGCCATCAACTGCCTGGCCCGTACCACCGGACACAAGGTCGTCGTCGTCGGCCACTCCATGGGCGGCCTGGCCACCCAGTACGCAGCCTCACGCCCCAACGGCCTGCCCAACGGCAAGACGTGGCAGAACATTGCTGAGGTCATCACCATCGGCACCCCGACGCTCGGCTCCAAAGTAATCACCCTCCTCCAGTTGGCCCCGGACCTCATCGGCGCCGTCAACCGGCCCACCGGCCTGGCGATCGAAGCCGTCCTCAGCTTCTGTGCGGGATACGCCCTCACATCCGACGACGATCTGTGCGGGGTGCTCAGCGCACTCAAAGCACCCCAGGGCCATGCACTGAGCTACCGGTCGGACGAGATCAGCAAACTGCCGCCCTGGCCCAGTGAACTCCCCGTCCTGGCGATCGCCGGCAGCATCAGGTACGTCCTCCCCGACGAACCCTTCGAAGCCGCCTCCCCGCCCGAGGCCGAACTCGGGGACATCGCCGTCACCCTCGACTCCGCCACGGCCTACACGAACCGGACCGGCAAGGCGCACGTCCTCACCTGCCGCTCGAGCACCCTGGGCGTCCTTCTGGGCGGCTGCAACCACGTCAACATCAAGACCCACCCAACCGTCATGGCGACAGTAATCAAGCAAATCGAACGCCTCCGGGACGCACCGCCCACCAAGCCCGCCACCGGGAACCCGTGTCCCACCCCCGCGGAACTGAAGACGGCGGTCACCCGCACTCTGCAAACCCCCTCCGAGGTGCACCTCGGAGACAGCCGGTGCGAACCCGGGTGGTCAGCCGTCGTCTGGTCCGACACACCCGCCACGGACTCCGTGATCATCACGGTCTTCACTCGGACGGCCGGCCGACTGAAACTGGCCACCCACCTTGTGCCGGTCATGGAGGACGACCGCGACCCGGACTGGGTCCGCGACTGCAATCGGCTCCGCGGCATGAACCCGCCCGCCCGGCTACTCAAGTTCACAGGATGCCCTGCCACCGCGCAACAGCCGGCCGCCGCTGTCGACGGCGCCGCAGCCCTGCGGCTCATCCGGCGGAACAACTTCAGCACCACCGTCACCGCAGAGGTGATCACCCGCATGACCGGCCCGCTGCGCGCCGTCACGGCCTCCTGCGTCGGCAGCGCCAACGGCAACTGTGTCAGCGTCTTCTTCTTCTACGGCAACAGGTACGTAGGCCAGGCAACCGGGGCCAGTCAGCTCCGCATCGCGACGCAGAACGGTACGGAAGCCACACTCACTCGACCGATCTTCAAGGACACCGACCCCACCTGCTGCCCCTCAGGCGGAACCGAGACACATCACGTCCGATGGGGAGGCACTGCCATCACGTCCAGCCCCTCCCTTCCCTACTTCGAGCCGTCGAACGACCAGCTGTAAACAGCCTTCTCCGCTGCGCGGCTGGGCCCGGGACGCGTGTGGGCCGGCAGAGGGCGCGAGGTCCGCGACCATGGGGGCGACATCGCCCAGATGGTCCGGCAGACCCGGACCGCCCTGGAGCAGGATCACGGCCGGCTGCACGAGTCGTGTCCCCCAGCGCCACCGTGTTTCGGAAGTGGCCGTTGGGGTGTGCGGATAGTCGAGCTGCTGCGATCATCCGTGCCATGACAGTCGATTGGGCCGGTTCCCGCACCACTTTTCGGCGTGCCGGCAGTGAGGGAATGGACGACGTGTTGAGCGTGCTCGATGAGGCAGCGGGATGGCTCGACATGCAGGGGATCAGCCAGTGGCCGGCGCTCTTTGAGGCCGCATTGGTCGAGGAGGCGATCAGCCGGGGCGAGACGTGGCCGGTGGAGGTCGGGGTCGAGGTGGCGGGCACCGTCACGGTGGACCGGTCGGACCCGTTGTGGGCGGATGCTGGCGGTACGGCGGCATATGTTCACCGGATGGCGGTGCGCCGCTGGGCGGCCCGGCTTGGGCGCGGTCATCCTCGGCTGGGCCACCGAGACCGCCCGGCAACAGGGAGCGGATGCGCTGCGGCTGGACTGCGTGAAGTCCAACGACCGGCCGCGGTCCTACTACGAGGAGCGCGGGTTCGTCCACCGCGGAGATGTGCCGGTGGGCGGGGCTCCGAGCGAGGCGACGGCGGGCTGGAGCTGTAGCTGACACCTCAACATGCGAGCCCAGCGGTCGGCGCCGGGTTTCGCGCTTCCGGAACCATGGTCGTGTTTCTCAAGTCCACTGTTCTACAGAGAAGATGGATCCGGCTACTGGTGAGACGGCAGGAGGGGCGCGGTGGCGGCGTTCGCACCGTTGACTTCGGGGGACCCCGAACAGGTCGGCCGATACCGGCTTGCCGCACTGCTCGGCCAGGGCGGCATGGGCCGCGTGTACCTGGCCCGGTCGCCGAGCGGACGCACGGTCGCGGTGAAGGTGGTGCGCGCCGCCTTGGCGGACGACGCCGGCTTTCGGAGGCGGTTTGTGCGGGAGGTTGCAGCGGCGCGCCGGGTGGCCGGGTTCTTCACCGCCGCGGTGGTCGACGCCGACGCGGAGGGCCGTCCGGCATGGCTGGCCACCGAGTACGTCCCCGGGCTTTCCCTGGGGGACGCGGTGGCCGAGTACGGGGCCTGGCCGGAGCATGCGGTGCGACAGTTGGGGGCCGCGCTGGCCGAGGCGCTCGGAGCCGTCCACCGGGCGGGCGTGGTGCACCGGGACCTCAAACCGTCGAACGTGCTGCTCGCGGCGGACGGCCCCCGAGTGATCGACTTCGGGATCTCGGTGGCGGCCGAGGACACCCTGCTCACGGAGACGGGCGTGGTCATCGGCACCCCCGGGTTCATCCCGCCCGAGCAGCTGCGGGGTGAGAAGGTCGGCCCGGCCGCTGACGTGTTCGCCCTGGGTGCGGTGCTGGCGTACACGGCGGCAGGCACCAGACCGTTCGGGAACGGCGCGGGGCATGCGGTCAACTATCGGGTCGTGCACGAGGAACCCGACCTCGGCGGACTGCCGTCCGCGCTCGCCGAGGTGACGGCCCGGTGCCTGGCGAAGAACCCGGACCAGCGACCCGGGATACGGGAGCTGCTGCATGAGCTGGGGCAAGTCCCGGGTCATATGCCGGACGGCCCGCTCACGGAGGATCACTGGCTGCCCGGACCGGTCGCCGCCGCGATCGCCCGTGTCCAAGCCGCCCCGCTGCCGCAAGCCGCCGGTCCGGCCCCGGACGGCAAGGCAACCCCCGAGGCCACCCCGGGGCCTTCCCCCGTCACGGCCTCCCCCGCGGCGGAGACCTTTGAGACGTCCGCCGCCGAATCCCCTGCCGCCGGCGGCCGGAGCCACCCCCTGACCCGGCGCCGTCTGCTGATGGGGCTCTCCGCCACCGCGGTTCTCGGCCTCGGCACCACGGCAGCGCTCCTGAACGACTTGGGTCGTCCCGGCGAGCAGGAGAAGCCCCCCAGCGCGCCGAAGCTGAAACAGCTGTGGTCCAGCCCGCTGGACGGCGGGCTGTCGCTCGACGTGGTGGCGGACGGCGCGGTCTATCTCAGCAGCGAAGACCAAGGCACCCTGCTGGCCCTGGACGCCAGGAACGGCAGTCGGCGGTGGCAGCGGCGGGCCACGGGGGGCCACACGGTCATCACCTCCGTCTCCGGCGGGACGCTCTACTACGGCAGCGGCGACTATATGTACGCCGCGGACCCGAACAGCGGCGAGATCCGCTGGAAGGACAAGGACTACAGCCTCCACACGGCGCCGATCACGGTCGGCGACACCGCGTACGCCCGCTTCCAGACATTCGTCTTCGTGTGGGAAGCCAGCACCGGCAAGCCACTGCGGAAGTACGAGGTCGGCGCCGGGGAAGACATCGTCGTTGCCGACGGCACGGTCTACGCTCACGGCGGCCAGGTGCTGCACGCGGTGGACCCCGGTTCCGGCAAGGAGAGATGGGCTCACGAGGCCGACAGCGCCGCGGTCACCCGCCCGGTCGTGGCGGGCGGCACGGTCTATTTCGGCAGCCGCGACGGCACCCTGTACGCCGTCGACGCCCGGACCGGCACGGAGAGGTGGCGGCGTGGCTTCACCGGCAAGCTGTGGGACCCCCGGATCGCGGGCGGCTCGGCCGACCCGGTCACGGCCGGCGGGGTCGTCTACTTTGAGAACAACGCCTATCTGTCGGCCTTCGACGCCGGCACCGGCAAGCCGCTGTGGCGCCACAGCCCGACTGCGGACGAGGTCGACACGCTGACGGTGACCGCCGGCACCGTCCACTTCACCGACCGCACCGGGACGCTGTACGCCCTCGACGCCCGCAGCGGCCGTCCGAAGTGGACGGAGAACCTGGCGTCCGTGAGTGGGTGGCGCCCGCACATCGTCGACGGCACCGTCTACTTCGAGGACGGCGACCGGCTGCGCGCCGTTTCGGTGGTGACTTAACCCGGGGCGACGGTGCCGCGCAACGCCGGGCGACATGGATCAGGGCGGAGCACGCAGGCGCGAGGCCGACGTGTGGTCGTGGGTGTACCAAGGAAGTCGGACGAGTCGAACCGTGCCGTGCACGGGGCAGTGAGGGGAGCGACGGGTGGCGGGGTGCGCACCGCTGGAAGCAGAAGACCCGGGCCAGGCCGGGCCGTATCGGATCGTCGGCCGGCTCGGCTCGGGCGGCATGGGCCGGGTGTACCTGGCCCGGTCGCCCGGCGGCCCGACGGTCGCGGTGAAAATCGTGCGGGAGGAGCTGGCGGAAGACCCCACGTTCCGGCGACGGTTCGTCCGGGAGGTCGAAGCCGCCCGGCGCGTCACGGGCTTCTTCACCGCCGCCGTTCTCGATGCCGCCCCGGAGGCGGACCCGCCGTGGCTGGCCACCGCCTACGTGCCCGGCCTCTCCCTGACCGAAGCAGTCGCCGCACATGGCGCCTGGCCGGAGAAACCGGTGCTGGAGCTGGGCACCGCGCTGGCCGAGGCGCTGGAGGGCATCCACGGAGCCGAGGTTGTGCACCGCGACCTGAAACCCTCGAACGTGCTGCTCGCCGACGACGGCCCCCGGGTGATCGACTTCGGGATCTCGGTGGCCGCCGGGGACACCAGACTCACTCTGACCGGCACCGCCGTCGGCACCCCCGGCTACATGCCGCCCGAGCAACTCGTCGGCGAAGACGTCGGACCCGCCGGCGATGTGTTCGCCCTCGGCGCGGTCCTGGCGTACACGGCGACCGGGACCAAGCCCTTTGCAGGAGGCTCCGCGCACGGGGTGAACTACCGGGTCGTCCACGAGGAACCCGACCTCGGCCGCGTGCCGGCCCGACTCGCGACGGTGGTGGCCCGGTGCCTCGCCAAGGATGCCAAGCAGCGCCCGTCGGTGCCGGAACTGATCGAGGAGCTGGGCCAGTTCTCGGAGGCCGGCCGTACCGCGGGCGGGTTCACCGGGGCCGGCTGGCTGCCCGCACCGGTGGCCACCGAGATCACCCGCATCCAGGACACACCGCTGCCGGACACGGCCCCCGGCACCGCCCCCATCGAGGCGCCCGCCACCGTAACCGTCACTTCTGAGCAGGCCACGGCCGGTGCCGTGCCCCCAACCGCCGTTGCCACCGCGGCACTCGGGGCCGCACCCGGCACGGACCTTCCCACACCACCGCATCGGCAGCCGTCCGCCGGCCGGCTTCGGGGCTTCTCCCGGCGCCACGCCCTGATCGGCCTCGCCGGCGCCACGATCCTGGCGGTCCCTGCGGTCACGCTGCTCGTGCGCGACGGCCTCATCGACAGTGGCCAGAGCGACGCACGGGGCAAGAAACCCGATGTTCCGGCACGGAAGTTGGCCTTCGAAGAGCTGTGGTCCTACGAGAAAGGCCCCGTCGGCCCACCGGTGTCGTCCGAAGGAAAGGTCTACTTCGCCGACCACGACGGCAGTCTGCGCGCCCTCGACGCCGACAGCGGCGCCCTGGTGTGGAGTTACAACGAGCTGAAAGGGGCCCGGAATTCAGTGGATCTTCCTGATGGAGCACGGCACCCCATCGTTGTCGACGGGGCGGTCTATGTGTCCACCGAGGATTCGGGCGCGTTGCACTCGGTTGACGCCGGCACCGGGGAGAAACGGTGGAGCTTCGAGATCGGCAGTGAGCGGGCAGAGGCGGGCTTCGTCACCTTCTCTCCTGTCGCCGTCGCCAAGGGAACCGCCTACGTGGTCAGCATGTACTTCCAGGCGGAATCGGTCCTGCATGCGCTGGACGCCGAGACCGGCGAGGAGCGGTGGCACCGCGATGTCGACCGCGGCCTGACGCACGCGCTGACCGTGGCGGACGGCGTGATCTACTGCGGTCTGGGACAGGATTTCAAGAGCTACCTCTACGCCCTGGACGCGGACACCGGCACCCCACGGTGGCGGATCAAGACTGCCGATGACATCTGGGGCAAGGTGTCCTCGATCGCGGTCGACGGCAGCACCGTCTACTTCGGCACCGAGAACGGCGCCTTTTACGCGGCCGACACCACCAGAGGCGAACTCCGCTGGAAGTACCGGACACAGTCCGACGGCGCGGAGTGGACCGACCCGCCCCTTGTCACCGACGGCGTCGTCTACGGCAGCGTCAAAAACAAGCACACCCCCACCGAGGAGGGCCCCGGCCGCGCGTACGCGTTCGACGCCGACTCCGGCGAACGGCTGTGGACCTACGAAACGACGTACTCGGCCTCGCCGGTCACCCTCACCGGCGGCGCGGTCCACTTCAGCGACACCAACGGTTCCCTGCACGCCCTGGACCCCCGCACCGGCAAGTCCTTGGGAGACGCTCGACTGGCCGACGACACGGACCCGAGCCTGGCCGTCTCCGGCGACCGCGCCTACTTCGACGGCGGCGACGGCCGCCTGCACGCGGGGAGGATCTCTCTGACCGAGGGCTGAGCGCCCTGATCGGCGCGACCATCGGGCGGCAAGGAATCCCGGTCGATCTCCGGCACTCCCCTCATCAAGCCAAGACGTCGAACACCCCGATGACTGCAGGCATGCGCCGCCACGCATGCTTGTGACTCTGCTGCCGGTGACAACGTGGGCTGCGGGTACGACATTGCACCGCGAAACACGACTGCCGCCCTGCTGTGCAGGCACTCATCACGGCGGCGGACATGTCGATAACGTACCGCCGTCATCACTCAGCGTGATTCGGGCTCGAGCGGAGGGACAGCGGCACGGTTGTGCTGTTCGTGCGGATCGCCTCACCGCGGGCTGAGACGCGGGAGGGCCTGAGAGGCCGCGTCGTCACAAGCCTGCTCCCCCACCCGTCGAAGGGGCGAGCCGCCCGGTTCGGCCAGTCGCACCAATGCCCGGGCCGCATGTGGTGGGAGTGGACGAAGAGGGCGGTTTCCGCAGGTCCTAAGCTCCTGCGCAGTCGAGCAGGGAGGGATGCCGTGCAGAAGCTGGACGGGTCGGATCAGCTGAACAAGCTGGAGGAGGTCGGTGCCTGGCTGCGCCGCCGGTTGCCAGATCTGCTCGTCGAGAGCCAGGTGCCCGGGGCAGCCGTGGCGGTCCAAGCCGGTGATGAATGGGTCGAATCCGCGGCCGGTGTGCTGAGCACGGCCACAGGGGTCGACGCCACGGTGGGCTCTCTCTTCCAGATCGGGTCGATCACCAAGGTGATGACCGCGACGCTGGTCATGCAGTTGGCCGACGAGGGACGACTGGATCTGGACGCTCCCGTACGGGCCGTCCTGCCGGAGTTCCGGATCGCCGACGAGGAAGCGGCGCGAGGGATCACCACGCGGCATTTGCTGAGTCACGTCGCGGGTTTCGAGGGGGACATCTTCACCGACACCGGCAAGGGTGACGACTGCCTGGAAAAGTACCTGGGCGTCCTGCAGGACGTGCCGCAGCTCTTCGAGCCGGGCGCGATGTTCTCGTACAACAACGCCGGGTACTGCGTGCTCGGGCGGATCGTCGAGGTGCTGCGCGAGGAGCCGTTCGACGTCTGCGCCCGGCGGCACCTGTTCACTCCGCTGGGTATGAGTCACACCGCGAGTGACCCCTACGAGGCGATCGTCCACCGCACGGCAGTGGGTCACATCGAGACGGTGCCGGGGGCGCCGCTCGAGCCGACGCCGGTGTGGGCCCTGGCGCGCTCGAACGCACCGGCCGGATCGATGCTGGCGATGCGTGCGCGCGATCTGCTGGCCTTCGCCCGGATGCACCTCGCCGGAGGCCGGGGCCCCGACGGGGTGACCGTGCTCGGCCCGGAGACCGTCCAGGCCATGCAGCGGCCGCAGGTCACGCTGCCCGACATCGACCAGGGCGCCGCCTGGGGGCTCGGCTGGGAGCTCTTCGACCTGTCGGGCGGCACGGTCATCGGACACGACGGGAACACCATCGGTCAGTCGGCGTTCCTGCGCCTGGTGCCGGAGCGGGATGTCGCGGTGGCGATCGTCACCAACGGCGGCCTGTCACGGCGCGTGTACACGGAGATCGCGGGCCGGGTCCTCGGTGAACTCGCCGGGGTCGGTCTGCCCGCCTCGCCGGTGCCGGACGTGGGCGCTCCCGTTGCGCAGACGTCCCGGTACATCGGTACGTACACGTCCAGCACCGCCGAGACCACGGTGAGCCGGGACACCGCGGGGCGGCTGTGGCTGGAGCGCACTCCCCGGGGAGCCCTCGCCGAACTGGACGAGGCGCCGTACCGCACGGAGCTGGTCGGCAGGCGCGGTGACACCTTGATCCCGGTCGAGCCGGAGCGCGGGGTCCACGCACCGCTCGCCTTCCTCGGTGACGACGGGCAGGGACACTCGCTGTATCTGCACACCGGCCGGGCCGAGCGGCGGGCACAGCAATGAACAAGATGCACCGACGCGCGATCGTGGCCGACATGCACAACGACCTGCTGTGTGCGGTGGTCGCCCGGCCGGTGGACCGCTGGGCGGAGTTCTTCCGGGAGCGCTGGCTGCCGCAATTGCGGGCCGGCGGGGTGAACCTTCAGGCGCTGCCGGTGTTCGTCGAAGATCCGTACCGGCCGGAGGGGGCGCTTCGCCGCACGCTGCGCATGATCGAGGCGGCGCATCGGCTCGCGGCCGGCAACGCCGATGCCGTAACGCTGTGCACGGACGGCGCCCAGGTCGACCAGACGCTGGCTGAGGGCCGGATCGCCCTGGTGCTGGCGCTGGAGAGCGCACCCGGCGTGGGCGAGGACGTGGAGCTGCTGGAGACCCTGTTCCGGCTGGGGGTCAGGATCGCGTCCCTGGCCCACTTCGGTCGCACCTCTCTGGCCGACGGCAGCGGCGAGGACGCGACGGGCGGCCGGCTGACCCGCTCCGGGGTCGCGGCGCTGGCCGAGATGGAGCGCCTCGGCATGCTCTACGACATCAGTCATCTCGGCGCGTCCGGGGTCGAGCACGTCCTGGAGCTGTCCTCACGGCCGTTGATCGCCACGCACTCCAGCGCACGGGCGCTCTTCGACCACCACCGCAACCTTGACGACGAGCAGATCCGGGGCGTCGCCGCGGGCGGCGGAGTGGTGTGCGTGAACTTCTTCGCTCCGTACCTGCACGAGAGCGACTACTCGATCGGCCGACTGATCGACCACATCGAGCACATTGCCGGGGTGGCCGGCGTCGAACACGTCGGGCTGGGTCCCGACTTCATCAAGGAAGTACTTGCCGACACCACTCCCCCGTGCTGCGAGCCGGCCTTCGTCGAGGGAGTGCCTGCCGACGCCTGTCTGCCCGGGCTTGCGGGTCCGGCCGGGCTGCCGCTGGTCACCGATGCGCTGCAACAGCGGGGTTGGCCGGAGCGCGACATCGTCGCGGTCCTGGGGGAGAACGTACGGCGCCTGCTGCGGAACGAACTGGGCCGGCCCGCGTCCGCCGGCTGAGCGCCGTGCGCGGCAGGAGATTCCCTTCGTGCGATCGGAACGACGCACACCTGAATGTTCAGTGAACCCGACGAACGACGCCTGAAGTACGTGTCTCGAAATCGTCGGATGGTCGAGGAGATGGGGAGCCATATCGTGCGCGCGAGCGATGGTTTTGAGAACGCACGTGAGCCCGCGGACGGCAGCCGAGTGCTGACGATCCGCAATCTGTCGGTCGAGATCCGCCGGGGCGACCGGATCGTCCACCCGGTCTCGGGCGTCGGTCTGGCGCTCGATCGCGGGGAGACCCTGGGGATCGTCGGGGAGACCGGATCCGGCAAGTCCATGACCGGCCTGGCCGTGATGGACATGCTGCCGGACGGTGGCCGGGTGACCGGCGGCTCGATCGACTTCGGCGGTACGGAGCTCGTCGGACTTCCCGCGGACCGGTACCGGGCCCTGCGCGGCAACGACATCGCGATGGTGTTCCAGGATTCGATGACGGCCTTGAACCCCACCCGCCGCATCGGCGAACAGGTCGCCGAACCGGTGCGGTTGCACCAGGGCGCGTCGAAGCGGGCCGCGCGCGCACGTGCCGCGGAGCTGCTCGACCTGGTCGGGATACCGAAGCCCCTCGAGCGGTTGGACGACTATCCGCACCAGCTCTCGGGCGGCATGCGGCAACGCGTGATGATCGCGATGGCCCTGGTGTGCGAGCCGCGGGTCGTCATCGCGGACGAGCCGACCACCGCGCTCGACGTCTCCATCCAGGCGGAGATCCTCGATCTCCTGGACGACCTCAGGTCCCGGCTGGGCATGTCGATGATCCTCATCACCCACGACATGGGAGTGATCGCCCGGCACGCCGACCGGGTGGGCGTGATGTACGCCGGGCGCGTGGCCGAGACCGGGCCGACATCAGCTCTTTTCAGCCATACCCGGCACCGCTACACCCATGCGCTGCTGTCCTCGATCCCCTCACTCACGCAGGACCGGCGCGAGCAGCTCTTCAGCATTCCCGGCACACCGCCGGATCTGGCCGCCTCCCCCGCGGGCTGTCCTTTCGCGCCGCGCTGCGCGGCCGCGACGGACCGCTGCCACGAGGAGCGGCCACCGCTCTCGGTGGAGGAGGACGGGCACACCCACGCGTGCTGGCACCCGGTCGCCACGGCAGCAGTCCGTACCGGCTCAGGGGCATCGGCCGTCGCTCGGCCCGCCGTCTCCCCCGAGGCCCCTGCCGCGAGCGAGACGACGCCGCGGCTGCGGATCGTCGATCTCAGACTTGAGTACCCGGTGGGCGGACGGAGCCTCCTCGGGCGGCGCCGCACGGTCAAGGCGGTCTCCGGAGTGAGCTTCGACGTGGCGCCCGGTGAGACGTTCGGCCTGGTCGGGGAGTCAGGGTGCGGCAAGTCCTCGCTGGGCCGCATGCTCGTGGCCCTGAACCGGCCCACGTCGGGCGAGGTGATCTTCGACGGTGCGTCGGTGACCGGTATGAGTGCCCGCGAACTCGCGCCACGCCGGGCCCAGTTGCAGATGATGTTCCAGGACTCGAACTCCTCTCTCGACCCCCGCATGCGCATCGGCGCGATCCTGCGCGAGCCCCTCGCGATCCAGGGCATCGGCAGGCGCGCCGCCCGCACCGCCCGGGCCCGCGAGCTCCTCGGGGACGTGGGGCTGCCGTCGGGCGTCCTGGAGCGCTACCCCCACGAACTCTCCGGGGGACAGCGCCAACGGGTGGGACTGGCCCGCGCACTGGCCCTGGACCCGAAGGTGCTGGTCGCCGACGAGCCGGTCAGCGCGCTGGACGTCTCCATCCGTTCCCAGGTCCTCAATCTGATGCACCGCGTCCAGCGTGAACGCGAACTGAGCAGTGTCGTGATCTCCCACGATCTCGCGGTCGTGCGGTACCTGGCCGACCGCGTCGGAGTCATGTACCTGGGCAAGTTGATGGAGACCGGCACCACCGAGGAGGTGTACGGGTCCACCGCGCACCCGTACACCGCGGGGCTGCTCGCGGCGGTTCCCGAGGCGGACCCCGCCGCGCCGCGCCCCCGGCCGGGCACGCGCGTGCGCGGCGAACTGCCCAGTCCCATCGATCCGCCCAGCGGCTGCCGGTTCCGCACCCGATGTCCACTGGCGACCGAGGTGTGCGCGGCGACGGAGCCCGCCCTCGCGCCCCTCACCGGTACGCACAAGGTCGCCTGCCACCACCCCCTGCGCTCGCCGGCCGCACAGCCCGAGGAGCTCTCCGCACGATGAACCTTCACTCACCACTCCCCTGCATATCAGGGACCCCACGGATCTCCCGGAGAGGAGATGGTCACGCATGAGCTGGTACGTGGTCCGACGGCTGGCGATCTCCTTCGTCGTCCTGCTGGGTATCTCCGCGATGGTGTTCGTCCTGCTGCACGTGGTCTCGGACGACCCGGGCCGCGTGGTCCTGGGACAGCGCGCATCCCCCCAGGCCGTGGCCGACTTCAACCGGGAGCACGGGTTCGACCGGCCGCTCGTCGTGCAGTACCTCAGCTATCTGGGCCAGCTCGCCCACGGCGACCTGGGCAGGTCCTACAAGCTCAACGAGAACGTGGGGGCGGTACTGCAGCAGAACGCCGGCCGCAGCGCGATGCTGTCGCTCGCCGGCCTGGTCCTCGCGCTGCTGATCGCCGTCCCGCTCGGCATCCTCCAGGCGGTCCGCCGCAACAGTCTCCTCGACCGCGCCACCACGGCGGTCTCCTATGTGCTCTACGCGACTCCGTCCTTCCTGCTGGGCCTGATCCTGATCGCCGTGTTCAGCCAGTCGCTGCCGTTCTTCCCTGCCGAGGCATCCCAGTCGCACTCCTCGTGGGTGGTCCTCACCGATCCCCGCGCCATGGCCCTGCCCGTCATCACGCTCGCCATCACCAGCGTCGCGATCTTCTCCCAGTACCAGCGCTCGTCGGCTCTCGACCAGCTCGGCCAGGACTACATCCGGGTCGCCCGGGCCAAAGGGCTCCCGGAGCGGAGCATCCTGACGCGCCACCTGCTGCGCAACGCCTGTCTGCCGCTGATCACGCTGGTCGGCACGCTCATCCCCAGCCTCCTGGCAGGCAACCTGATCGTCGAGTCGCTCTTCAACTACCCCGGCCTCGGCCTGCTGTTCCTCAACAGCCTGCAGCACGAGGACTACCCGGTGCTCCTCGCCTACACCCTGATCGGCGGCGTCCTCACCGTGGCCGGCAACTTCGTCGCCGACATCGTGGTCGCCGCCGCCGACAGCCGAATCGAGTTGAACAAATGACCTCACGACACACGGACACAGCGGGGGCCCTGGAGGCGGGCACCACAGCGCCGTCAGCAGCCGACCCGGTCGAACTGACCGACGTGCGCAAGCGGTTCACTCTGAGACCGGTGCTGCGCGCATTGCGGCACCACCCGCTGGGCCTCGCCGGCGGGCTGCTTCTGATACTCGTCGTCGGGTTCTGTTTCCTCGGCCCCCTGCTCCACCAGACCAACCAGACCGACGTGGATCTGGTGAACGCGGCTCTGCCGCCCAGCACCGAGCATCCGCTCGGGACGGACCTCAACGGGTTCGACGTGCTCGGCCGCCTCATGGCGGGCGGCAGGGTGTCCTTGCAGATCGGGCTGCTCGCCGCGCTGTTCGCCACCACGATCGGTACGGTCTACGGCGCCGTCGCCGGACTCGCCGGCGGGGTCGTCGACGGGTTCCTGATGCGGGTGGTCGACACCCTGCTGTCGGTCCCCTTCCTCTTCTTCGTCCTGATCCTCTCGGTGCGCTTCCACGCGAACGCCGTGTCGCTGAGCCTGGTCATCGGCGGGTTCTCCTGGCTGGTCTCCGCCCGGCTCGTCCGCGGCGAGGTCCTGACCCTGCGGGTACGGGAGTTCGTGCTGGCGGCCCGGGTGATGGGGGCCTCCCGCCCACGGCTCATCCTCACCCACCTGATTCCGAACGCGCTCGGCGTGATCGTCGTCGTCATCACCTTCCAGGTAGCCGACGCGATCCTCGTCGTCGCCGCTCTGGGCTTCCTGGGCTTCGGCCTGACATACCCGACCGCGGACTGGGGCAGCCAGCTTGCCAACGGCGCGACGTTCATCTCCGCCGACTACTGGTGGCTGGTGTATCCCGTCGGCATCTGCGTCATCGTCACGGTGCTGGGGCTCAACCTGCTGGCGGACGCGCTCCGCGACGCGGTCGGTCACCGGGCCGGCTGAGGCCGCTCGCCACAACCGTTACCTCTTCACCCTCTTCCACCACACCTCGCAGGGAGCCATCCATGACACATGTGCCCGGCAAGGCGCGAGGACGCCGCTTCGCGGTGCTCTTTGCCGTGCTCGCCGTACTGGCCACGGCGTGCACCGGCGGCGGCCTGGCCAAGGATCTGCAGGGCGGTTACAAGACCCTGCCGAAGGAGTCCGGGAAGCCCACGGACGGCGGCACGGCCACGGTCGCGCTGACTCCAGGGCTCAGCCCCAACTACATCTATCCGTATCCGCCGGCGTCCGCCAACGGCACCGTCATCGCCCGGGGGCTCCTGTGGCGCTCCCTCTACCGCCCCAGTGGTGAGGGCGACCAGATCGCGGACGCCGCACTGAGCCTGGCCGAGGCGCCCCACTACAGCAGCGACCGCAAGACCGTGAGCATCAAGATGAAGCACTACACATGGTCCAACGGTAGGCCGGTCACCGCCGACGACGTCGTCTTCTCCCTGGCCCTGCTGAAGGCCGCGCTCAAGGAGAGCCCGGCCAACTGGAGCTTCTACACCCCGGGGCAGTTTCCCGACGGCATCACCGCGAAGGTCACCGCGTCGGACGAGCTCACCCTCAGGTCCACGACCGCGTACAACCCGTCCTACCTGATGTCGATGCTGACCCTGCTGTACGTGATGCCCGCCAAGGAGTGGAACATCGCCCGCACCTCAGGGCCGCACCTGGACTACACGCAGCCGAAGAACGCCAAGGCCATCTACACCTATCTCACCAAGCAGTCGGAGTCCCAGGCCACATTCGCCGACAACCCGCTCTGGCAGGTGGTCAACGGCCCGTACCGTCTCAAGAGCTTCGACCCCACGACCGGCTCGTTCTCCCTGGTCCCCAACACGTCCTACAGCGGCCCGGGCGGCTCACGGCTCGACCGGGTCGACTTCAAGTCGTTCACCTCCGCCCCGGCGGTCCTCAACCAGTTCAAGGCCGGCAACCTGACCGTCGGAACGCTGGACTCCAGCTTCATCATGCAGATCGACGCGCTGAAGAAGAAGGGCTACCACGTCTACGGCGCCCCGGCGCCCGCCCGGTTCGACCCGCTGGTCCTGAACTTCGAGGACACCACCCACCACTTCGACAAGATGATCGCGCAGCCGTACTTCCGCCAAGCCCTGCAACACCTGATCGACCAGCAGGGCTACATCAGAAGCCGGGGCGTGTACAACGGTGCCGCCTCCCCCAACTACACCACCGCGGGCAGCGACTCCCCATACCCGCCCGCGTTCGGTGCCAAGGCGCCCTACCCGTACGACCCGGCCGCCGCCAGGAACCTGCTCGCCGACCACGGCTGGAAGGTCGAGCCGGGCGGCGCCACCACCTGCCGACGCCCGGGCACCGGGGCCGGCGAGTGCGGGGCGGGCATCCCGCGCGGGCAGACGATCGACTTCTCCCTCGCCTCCGCGAACACCCCGGCGTACGTCGGCGCCCGGGACACCGCCTTCGCATCGGAGGCCAAGAAGCTGGGCCTCAAGGTCACGCTCGTGAGCAAGTCGCTCAACTACCTGTACACCAACTACGGCAACTCCTTCGCGCCCGCCAACAAGAACAAGTGGGCGGCACAGGACTACGGACCGCTGTACCTGGCGGCCGGATACCCGAGCAGCAACACCGTGTTCAACGCGGAAGGCAGCTTCAATCTCGGCGGGTACCGCGACGCCGAGGCGGACAAGCTTATCGACGCGTCGACGTTCGGAGCGGATTCCAAGGCCCTGTCGGCCGAGGTGACCCACCTCGGCAAGGACCTGCCGGTGCTCTACTTCCCGACTCCGCACACCCTTGTCGTGTGGAAGAACAGCCTCTCCGGGCCGCCGTCGTCGTTCAGCTCACTGCTCAGCTTCCTGTACACGCCGGAACTCTGGTACTTCCACAACTGAATGCCGCGCGCGGGAAGGTGGTGAGCCGTCATGGATACGTTCCACGACATGTCTGCGGGCATGGCTGCGCTGCGCCAACTGATCGGCGGAGCACGGGTGGTGGCGCTCGGCGAGGGCGCGCACAACATCACGGAGTTCTACGGGCTCAGGGACCTGCTGTTCCGGTTCCTGGTCCGGGAGTGCGGGTTCACCGGGCTGGTCCTGGAGTCCGGTTTCGCCGAGGGGCTGGCCGTCGACGAGTGGATCGACGGCGGGCCGGGACGGGTCGAGACCGTCGCCCGGGACGGCGTCACCTACCGCTTCGGCGAATGCGAGCCGATGCGGAGGCAACTGCGCTGGATGCGTCGGCGCAACTCCGGCGGGTCGGCGAAGGTCGCCTTCTACGGAATGGACCTGCCCGGCTCGTCCACCTCCCCCGGCCCGGCGGTCCGTGCCTGCCTCGACCGGCTGCCCGCACGCCCGGGCGACGAGGAGTTGCTGCGGCTGAGCGATCTGGGCGACCGGTCGCAGGCGGCGGTCCGTTACGCGGCGATGTCCTCCTCGGACCGTGCCCGGCTGCTCGAAGGCCTTCGCGGACTGGACGAGCGCGCACTCCGCTCCCGCCGGCACAGCGGCCCGGACGACGAGGACGCCGAGATCGCCCTGTGGTGCGCGGCCTCGCTCGGAGCCTTCGTCGCCGAGGCCGACGAGGACGGGACCTCCTCGGAGGGTCCCTATCCGCGGGAGGCGTTCATGGCGCGCAGCGTGGAGTGGATCCTGCGCCGGGAGCGGCGCATCGTGGTGAGCGCCCACAACGCACACGTGCGCCGTACACCGCTGCACGGTCGGCCGACCCTGGGCGGTCTGCTCTCCTCCGAGCTGGGAGCGGACCTCGTCGTCATCGGGATGACGTACGGCTCCGGGCCCGAAGTCACCTTCACCCAGCGGTCGTCGCGTCCGTTCGACTGCGACGTCACGCTCGGGACGCGGACCCTGACGCCGAACTCCGTCGAATCGCGGCTCGACCGTCTCGGCCCGGAGGTGGCCCTCCTCGATCCGCGCCGCGCGCCCGCCGGGTTCTTCGACGGCGTCGAGGGGACGCTCGCCGGTGGGCAGCTCGACCCCGTCGACGACTTCCCGGCCGCCTACGACGCACTGCTCCACGTCCGGCAGGTGAACCGGATCCCCGGGGCGTTCGAGCGGCTGCGCGCCGAGTTCGTCGCGGCCGCGCGAGCGGGCTTCGAGGCGGCCCCGGATACAGATGCACCAGCAGATCAGTCCATGCGTCCTGGAGACCTTGCCGGTCTCCAGGACACCGAGGAGTCGGAGTCACAGTGAACAGCAGCCCTCCGCCGTATCCGCCCGCGCGGACCGTCGACGCCTTCGAGGACGTCGCGGGCGTCCGGGTGCCGGACCCGTACCGGTGGCTGGAGCCGGAGACCGACGAGGTACAGCGGTGGCAGCGCCGACAGGCCGAACTCGCCACTGCGATCGCCTACGACGGGCAGGACCCCGCGGCCGTGAGGAAGCTGATCGAGACCTACGATGCCGGGTCCCGCCCGGCACTGCCGAGGTTCGCGGCGGGCCGCTGGTTCCGCGCCGTGAACGCACCCGGTGCGGCGGCGCCCAGCGTGGTCGTCGCCGACCGGCCGTTCGGCGCGGGCCGACCGGTGGTCGACCTGACCGCGTTCGGCGACGGGCAGAACCCCGCGTTCCTGTCGTGGCTCGCGCCGTCGCCGAACGGTCGCGTCCTGGCCGTGGGCGTCTGCACCGACGGCAGCGAGCACAACACGGTCCGGCTCATCGAGGTGGACTCGGGGCGCATACTGGACGGCGCGCCGCGGCAGGTCCTGCACAGCGCGTGGGCCGGTGGCGTGTCGTGGCTGCCCGACAGCAGCGGCTTCTTCTTCCTCGCCCTGACCGGTTCGCCGCATGAGTTCCGGCAGGCCGTGTACCGTCACCTGCTCGCCACACGGGACAGCGCGGGCAGCACCGCGGTGGAACCGATCCCGGTCGGTGAGGGCTCCCAGGAGTACACACTCGTGCAGTTCTCGGCCGACGGCCGCTGGGTCGTCGCAAGTCACCGGGTGGGCAGTCCCGTTCCGGTCGCCGTACGCGATCTGTCCCGGCCCGCCACCCCCTGGCGTCCCTTCGTCACCGACTGCGCCGGGACCGTCGCCGGGCACATCGTCGGCGACCGCTACATCGCGGTGACCGATGTAGCGGCACCACGCGGGCGCGTGGTTGCGCTCCCGCTGGACGCCGCCGACCCCAACGACCCTGCCTCGTGGGCGGAGTTGGTGCCGGAGGGCGAGACGGTGCTGCGGTCCTTGTCTCCGGTCGGTGACCATCTGTACCTCAGTGAGTTCGACCAGACGTGCGCCCGGGTACGGATCCTCGACCGCTCCGGCGCCGTCACCGGGGAGGTTCCGCTGCCCGGGCAGGGGGCGCTCTCCGCACCGTTCTTCGCCCTGACCGGCCTGGCCGCGGGCTCTCCCCCGGACGACTTCGTCTTCGCCTTCTCCACCCCGACCAGCTCCTGGGGCGTCTATCGGCACCGTCCGGGAGAGGCGGACATCGAAACGCTGTCGGCCCCGGCGGTCACCCTCGACGCCGACGTGACGTTCGAGCGGGCCGTCGCACTCGACGGCGTGGAGATCCCTTACCACGTGGTGCGACCGGCGGGCAGCGACCCGACGCAGCCCGCGCCCACGCTGATCTCCGCGTACGGAGCGGCGAACGTGCCTCTGCTGCCGCAGTACCAGCCCGAGATGGCCGCCTTCGTCGCGGCCGGCGGCGTGCTCGTACAGGCGCATCTGCGCGGGGGCGGCGAGTTCGGCCGCGACTGGTACCTGGCCGCGCACCGGGAACGCAAGCACGTGCGCGACCGCGACCTCATCGCCGTCGCCGAGCACCTCGTCGCCACAGGGCTCACCACACCCGAGCGGCTCGCGCTGACCGGTGGCTCCGACGGTGGTCTCATGTGCGGGGTCGCCCTCACGACGCGCCCCGAGCTGTGGTGTGCCGTGCTGCCGATGGCGCCGCTCCTCGACCTCGTCGGGGGCACCCGTGATCCCTATCTGGACTTCGTCATCCGCAAGGCGTGGGCGGATCCGGACGATCCTGCGGAGGTACGGCGGCTGCTGCGGCTCTCGCCCTACCAGTTGGTCGGGCCCGGCGTCTTCCCGGCGGTCTATCTTCAGGCCGGGGCGACCGATCCGCGGTGTCCTCCCTGGCATGCGCGCAAGTTCGCCGCCCGCCTGCAGGCGGCACAGGAAGGGGACGCGCCGATCCTCCTGCACGTCTTCGACAACGCCGGGCATGGCGCGGCGACGTCGTACGAGGTCGCGACCGCACAGGACGCCGAGTGGCTGGCCTTTCTGATCAGGACACTCGGTCTGGGCCGTCAGGAAGCTTCCGGATGAGCGGGCGGGACGGCCTGTCCGCTCCGCCGTCCGGGGCGGACCTGAGCGACATCAGGTGCAGTTGCAGCATGGCCGAGAGGCGTGCGGACGGATCGTTGAGGTCGATCCGGCCGACCTCCGCCGCGCGCCGAAGCCGGTAGCGGAACGTGTTGGGGTGCACGAACATCGAGGCGGCGGCCGTGGCGACATCGCCGAAGGCGTCGAGCCAACTCCGCAGCGTCTCGGCCAGGTTGGTCTCATGGATCTCGTCGTAGGCGATGACGCGTGCGACGACGCCGCTGGGCAGGTCCCCGCGCGGGACGAGGTCGGCGAGCTCCAGCAGCAGTGCCTCGACGTGGACGTCGTCCAGGCGGGCGACCGGCTGCCCGGCGGTTCCCGACCGCAGGACGCGCGAGGCCCGTTCGGCTCCGGTACGCGACCGGGCCAGCGCCGCACTGTCCTCGGCGTACGGCCCTACGCCGATCGCGGGGCGCAGCCGGGAGCCCACGCGGGCCAGGAAATCGGTGGCGATGCGGGCCGCCCGTTCCTCGGCGTCGTGCCGGTTCTGCGGAAGAAGGGGCAGGATGCCGTACGCGATGTCGCCGATCAGCGCCGCGGTGGCGCGCGGGTGCACCGCGGCCAGATGCATGGCGAACGCGTCGGTGAGGCGTTTGCGTTCGGTGGCGGTACGGGCGGGCAGCCGGTGTTCATTCGCCGCGTCGACGACGGTGAGTGCGAGAACGACGGCGGGCTCGTCCTTCAGGCCGAGGCGGCGGATCGCCTCGGGTGATCCAGGGCCGCTCTCCAGTGCGGTGGCCAGCAGCTCCGCGCGCTGCCGCCTTTCCATGTCCGCGTCCGCGCGCTGCCACACCATGTGCATCGCGACCAGCTTGGACGCCTCGTAGAGCGCTTCGCTGCGGTCCTCGCTCAGCGGCTCGGCGACGACCACCCAGATCGCGCCGAGGATCTCGTCCCCGGCGCGCACGGCGATCGCCGCGCGCGGCAGTTCGGGCGGCTGTGTCGTGTCGCCCGACTCGGGGAGAGACGCGACGAAGACGGGGCGGTCGCTGCGGTAGATCGCCTGGAACACCCCGCGTTCCTCAAGGATGCGCGTGTAGTGCTCGGGGACCTGCCGGCCCAGGATCGTCTGGACCCGCGAGGGGTCGATGTCCTCCTGCCGACTGGAGAAAGCCAGCAGGCGCGAGTTGCGGTCCTCGATGGTGACGGGCGCGTCCAGCAGCGCGGCAATCGCGTTGGCGACCGCGAAGAGGTCGCCGGACTCGATCCGGTCGGCCGTGTGACCATCCATGTCATGCCGGCTGCTGTCGGTCGTCAGCGTCCGGAGCATCCCCGCCAGGTGCGTCCAGGAGGCGCCGCGGGCGAAGGAGAGCACGGCCACGCCCGACGCCTCGGCCGAATCGATCAGCGCCTCGTCGGCGGTGAGGGGCGCGCGTACCACCAGGGCGGCGGCGCCGCGCCGCCCCAGGCGGGTGACGACTCGGGCGATGTCGGAGAGGTCGTGCAGGGCTACGCCCAGTACCAGTGCGTTGTCCGGGAGTTCCGGCTCGTCGAGCGGGTCGTGGATGACGACGCCGCCGATGCCGTCGGCGCGTTCTACGTCACCGCAGACCACGTCGAGCAGGGTGGAACCGAGTTCCTCCAGGACACGCGCGAGGCTCGCTCGCGGAAGGCTGGTCACGGGAATGAGCACGGGGCCGAAACTAGCCCGGCCCACCGGCATCGGAGTTGGTCGCGCATGACGTAATGATGCCAGCCCGTTCGTCCACACGGACGAACGGGCCGGCGCGGTGAGGGCCTCAGGGGACGGGCACCCAGGTTGTCGAGTCCGTCACCTCGTCCAGAATCTCCGGGACGGGGGTGACGCCGAGGCCCGGCCCGGTCGGCACGGCGAGATGTCCGTCCACGAGGTGGAACGGTTCGGTGATGTCGGTCCGGTAGTAGCGGTCGGAGGCCGAGGTGTCGCCGGGCAGCACGAACCCGGGCAGTGCGGCAAGCGCCACGTTGGCGGCGCGGCCCAGTCCCGTCTCGAGCATGCCGCCGCACCAGACGGGGACGCCGTGCGCCGCGCAGACGTCGTGGATCCGCCGCGCCTCCAGATAGCCGCCGACGCGGCCCGGCTTGATGTTGACCACGTGGCAGGCGCCGAGCGCGAGCGCGTCGGCGGCGGCGCGGGCGGAGACGATCGACTCGTCGAGGCAGATCGGGGTGGTGATGCGCTTAGCGAGTTCCGCGTGGCCGAGGAGGTCGTCCTCCGCGAGAGGCTGCTCCAGCATCAGGAGGGCGAACGGGTCGAGCCGGGCCAGATGGCGGGCGTCGCCGCGGCGATAGGCGGCGTTGGCGTCCACCTGCAGCAGGATGTCGCCGAACCGTTCGCGGACGGCGCGCACCGGCTCGATGTCCCAGCCGGGTTCGATCTTCAGCTTGATCCGCAGATAGCCGGCGTCCAGATATCCGGCGACGGCGTCGAGGAGCGCGGGGACCGACTCAGTGATCCCCACCGACACCCCGCACGGCACTCTGTCGCGGACCGCGCCGAGGGCGTGTGCGAGGGGCACTCCCCGGGCCCGGAGGTCCGCGTCCAGCACCGCCGTCTCCAGGGCGGCCTTGGCCATGCGGTGCCCCTTGAACGCGGCCAGAGCCGGGGCGACCCGGTGGGCGTCGAGGACGGCCACCCCGGCGAGCGCCGGGACCAGGAAGCGGCTGAGGACGTCCGCGGCGGCGTGCGTGTACTGCGACGAGTACTGAGGAGCGGTGCCCGCGCCGCACTCGCCCCAGCCCTCGGCCTCGTCGGTGACGACGCGCACCAGGAGGGCCTCCCGCACGGTCTCGGTGCCGAACGAGGTGCGGAACGGGGATACGAGGGGTGCCTTGATGGTGCGCAGTTCGACTCCGGTGACCTTCACGCTGTCTCCTGTGGCGCTTCGTTGTGGTGTGTTCCGTGCCGGTGCGTGCCGCCGGCGACCTGCGTCGGGCTTCCGCGGTCCACGACATACCAGCCCGCCGGGTCGAAGCCGCGCACCCGCGCGCCGTCGGCGAGCAGTCCGCCCAGCACGTCCCGTACCGCCGTGCGCCAGCTCACGGCGCACGCCGGGTCGCTCTCGCGCAGTGCCTCGATGTCTTCGGGTACGGCCACCAGTACGGTGCGTGCGTTGCCGCCGGTGCGCCCCACCGACGGCGCGCCCGTGGCGGAGACTCCGAGGGCGACGGTCGCTCCGCGCGACCGGGCGACTTCCGCGTCGGCCGGTCTGGGCCGCCCGGCGCAGACCGACTCGGCGTCCAAGGACGCCAGACGCCACCGCACCAGAATCCGGTCGCTGTCGTCGCTGCGGTTGATCCCGTCGTCGATGGGGCCGTAGAAGTCCGGCAGGTACTCGGCAGGCTCGGCAGCCAGCTTGGCGATGTTGAAGTACGCGTTGCGGCGCACCAAGGGGTCGTACGTCCAGCAGATCTCGCCCACACCCCGCGCCAGCGTCCAGGCCCGCTGGTGCAGTTTCAGGGCGAATCCGACGTTGCGCCGCCGCACGTGGGGCAGCACCCCTGCGATGTGGCTGTGCAGGGCCGCGCGCGCCGGCGGGGAGAAGAACCCGAAGCAGGAGCCGACCAGTTCGCCCCCCACGAAGGCGCCGCTGACGTAACTGCCCGCCTTCGCCAGCGCACGCAGCAGGTCGGCGGTCACCACCGGACTGTTCTCGCCGGTGCGCCAGATCTGCTCGTACAGGCGCCGAACGGCCTCAAGCTCACTGACACTGTCCAGGGAACGGATGTCGATGCCTGCGACGCGCGCGGCGGTCTCAGCCGCGGCGTACGCCGCGGCGACGGGCGGGGATTCGGTGCGGTCGCGCAGGAGATCGGTCACGCAGGTCATGGTTTCAACCCCGGTCTTCGCGCAGCTGGTTCGAGGGCACAGGATGCGGGCTCCCGCTTCGTCCGGGCGGACAGCCGTCCTGCGGTGCCAGGAGGTCGGCCACCAACGCGGTGAGCAGTCGGGTCCGGCGCGGCAGCTCCGCGACGAGCAGATGTTCGTCGTCGGCATGCGCGCCGCCGCCTACCGCTCCCAGGCCGTCGAGGGTGGGGGTGCCGACTCCCGCGGCGAGATTTCCGTCGGAGGCGCCGCCGACGGCCACCTGCGTGAGCGGGCCGAGCCCGAGGTCCGTCGCGAGCCGGCACGCCCGCGCAAAAAGATCCTTCGATGCGGTGGCCTGCAAGGGCAGCCGGTTCGGACCACCTGTGACCTCCACGGATGCGCCGGCCAGCCGGACCCGCAGGTCGCGCATCGCTCGGTCCACACGGTGCTGCTCTGCCGCGTCCCGTATGCGGACGTCGACGTCGAAGCGTGCCGAGGCGGGGACGGTGTTGCTCGTGGTGCCCGCCTCCAGGCGGGTCGGCGTGACAGTCGTACCGTGTGCCGCATCGCCCAGTGCGGCCACGGCCAGGATCTGGTGGGCGGCCTCGATCGTCGCGTTCACGCCACGCTCCGGCTCGAGGCCGGAGTGAGCGGCACGCCCTCGAACCAGCACCTCGTAGCGCGACACCCCTTTGCGTTCCGTCTTCAGGGCCCCACCCGGTCCGGCGGCCTCCAGTACGAGGGCGGCAGCGCAGGAGCGGGCCTCGCCCTCGATGAGCTCCCGGGACGAGGGCGAACCCGGCTCCTCGTCACCGGTGATGAGGAGGGTGACACCGTCCAGCGGATGCGCGGCCCCGGGTCCGGACACACTTGTCCGTGCCCCCGTGCCGATCAGGTCCGCCAAGGCGTGGAACGCCATCACCAGGCCGGCCTTCATGTCGAAGCAACCGGGGCCGCGCAGCACTCCGTCGCGAACCTCGAACGGATGGCTCTTCAACGACCCGACCGGCCACACCGTGTCGTGATGCCCGATGAGCAGCACGCGCGGGGTCCGGCCGAAGCGCCACCGCAAATGCGTGCATCCGTCGATGACTATCCGCTCCGCCTCGGCCCCGAGGTGACCGGCGCCGATCCGGGCCACCAGCTCGGCGCTGCGGGCGACTGCGGCCAGGTCGTCCGAGGGGGACTCGCAGCGCACCAGCCGCTCGACGTCTGCGATCATCGCGGCCGCACGCTCTCGTTCCCGGCTCTCCGGCCGGGCACCGTCCTCCTGCCCAGTGGTTCGATTCACCACGGCGCGGTGTTCTGTCACGGCGGACACCTCCAGTCGACGCATCTGCCCAGCATCGTGAGCTGCGCCGCGGTGGGATCTGTCCGGTCGGCCAATATCGATGTGCTCGATTGGGGTGGGGCGATGAACCGGGCCTCCAGTGCAGTGACCCGGCTCAGGCCGTACCGCCCATTGCCGCGGGGACGGCAAACCATCTGACCATCCGGTGCAAGACCTCGCCCTGGTAGTCGAACTCGGCGACAGCCGGCAGTCGCACCGCCGCCCAGCGGTAGACACGCGGTCCCTTCGCGCCGTCTCCGCATGAGATCTTCTCCCACGCCTCGGGCGGGGCCTGTGCGAACAGGCCCTCGATGCGGGGACACCCCACGGTGAACCGGGACTTGGGCACGGCCAGCACATAGCCGACGCCCGGCTGCTCCGGCAGCCGGCGAAAGCGGCTCTCCTGTCCGTAGGCGGAATCCGCGGTGACCCAGGTGATGGGCAGCGGCGAGCCGAGGACACGCGGCGCCATGCGCCGGGCCGGTCCGCCCTTGGTGGCGAACTCCCGATCGTCGGGGACCTTGGCCGCGCGGCAGCGTCCGCGGCCCGCGCACTCGCACCAGACGCGACCTCGCTGCGTAGGCGACCGAGTGAGCCGCTGAGGTGTCCGCACGGCAAGGAAGGCGGCCGGCGTCCGGTGCCGCCGGGGTCAGCCCGACTTCGGCGGCTTCTGCGTGTCGAAGGCGAAGAGAGTGTTCTTGGCCGCGGCCACGATCACTGCACGCCCCGCGACGGTCACGCGCGGGCTTGCGCCCTGCTCGCCCGTCAAACCATCGGCCTGCGGATCTGTTGTCCACAGGGGTTTGCCATCGTACGGCGACAGCGCGACCACCCGGCCGGTGGCCGAGCTGAAATACAGCGCGTCGGCTCCCTCCACTGGACCCGACGCGCCCTCCACGCCCATCTGCCGGGACCACTTCTTCCGGCCGGTCGCGGGGTCGAGCGCCGTGACGAGACCGGTCTGGCTGCTCACGTAGAGGGTGCCGTCCGCCATGCCGGGCGTCCCCGAGTATGTCTTGGCCAGCCGGGAGTACGTGACCTTCCGCGAGGCCGGGTAGACCCTTGCCACCCCGTCGTAGCCGGCCAGCGCCGTTCCCTCCATGTGCCCCTGAAAGAGTACGAGCCCGTCGTTGGCGACGCCCATCGGCACGGCGGGGCCGTCAACCGCGATGGGCCTGCCCAGTGTCCCCGAGGCGCGGTCGACCGTGTACAGGGTGGAGTGGCGCACCTCCAAGGCATCCACCTCCGCGTTCGTCGCGCACATCGCCAGGAACTGCGCGCCCATCGGTACGGGAGCGCACTGCGTACCCGCGGGGAACGCCGTCGTCCAGGTAACCCTGCCACTGTGCGCGTCCCGGGCCTCGAAGCGGGAGTTGGAAGCGTCGACCGTCACAACGGCGGAGCCGACCACAAGGGCGTCCTGAGTCCGACCCGTGACGGCCCTCGACTGGGCGCCGGACGGCACGGACCACAGCTCCCGGCCATTGTTCGCGTCGATGGCCACCACCTCGCTGGGAGGGTCCTGCGGGGCGTCCTGGGCGGCGAAGCGGTAACCGAGCACCGTGTCGTCGGTGGCGCCCACCAGGTGCATGCCCTGGACGGGGACACCCGGGCTCTTCGCCGTCCACACCCGCGAGCCGTCCAGGGCCCTGATACGGGTCGCGACAACACCACCGCCCCCGCAGAACAGCGCGTCGCCGCGCGCGACGCAACGCAGCTCGTCGGTGATGTCCTCGAGACCGCCCTGCACAGTCTTGCGCCACGGCCCGAAGCCGTCCGGAAGTGCGGCACCCGGCGCCGCAACGCTGTTGCCCTTGTCGCCGCCGCTGTTCCCCCCGAAGCCGCCCGCCTTCAGCGCGGCGGCTCCCCCGCCGATCGCTGCCACCGCGACCGCGGCCGCGAGCACGGGACGCCATCGGCGACGCAGACGGCCGCCGATGGTGGTGCCAGTGCTCCCTGTATCGGGACCGGCCGGGGCGGTGGCCGGGGCAGTCGGCACCGGGGTGGCCCGCGTCGCGAAGTGATGCTGGGTGATCATGTCGCGGGTGCGGCCCGCGCCAACCCCGTTCGCGTCGGTCCCGCCGAGGTCGGCCGGCAGGTCCCGCAGCAGCACGAGGAGTTCGTCCGCCGAGGGGCGCCCCTCGGGCTCCTTGTCCAGGCACGACTCGACGACCGCGCGCAAGGCCACCGGCACGGCAGCCAGCGACGGCTCCTCGTGCACCACCTGATACGCCGTCATGTATGGACTGTCCGCGTCGAAGGGCCCGTGGCCCGTCGACGCGTACACCAGCAGCGTCCCCAGCGAGAAGACATCGGACCGCGGCCCCACACCACGCGGCGCCTGCAACTGCTCCGGCGACATGAAGGGCGGCGTACCGATGACCCGCCCTGTCATCGTCAGCGTCTGCTGGTCCACGGCGCGCGAAATGCCGAAGTCGATGACGCGCGGGCCCTCGGGCGAGAGCACGACGTTCGAGGGCTTCAGGTCACGGTGGACGACCCCCACCCGGTGGATGTCGCGCAGCGCCTCCGCCAGCCCGATGGCGAGCCTCCTCAGCTCCGCCCCGTTCAGCGGACCGTTCGTGGCGATGCGCTGGGCGAGCGTGTGCCCCTCGATATAGGTCGTCGCCATCCACGGCTGCTCGGCCTCAGGGGCAGCGTCGACCACGGCGGCGGTGAACGCGCCGCTCACCCGCCTCGCCGCCGCCACCTCCTGCCGGAAACGGATGCGGAACTCGTCGTCCCCCGCGAACTGCTGGTGGATCAGTTTGATCGCGACAGGTCGCCCCGAACTCGTACGGGCCAGAAAGACCGTGCCCATGCCACCCGAACCGAGCCGCGCCTCAAGCGGATAACCGCCGATCTCGACTGGATCACCTCCGCGCAGCGACACTCTTCCCGACCTCCCGTCCCCCGTGCACCTCTGCCACCACGGGTCTGCATACCTGTCCTGCACACAAACTAGCCGCAGGGCAGTACGGCAGAGCAAAGCGGGTGACGAACAGGGAGCCCAGGGCTGCTCCCGTGCCGCACGCGACGAAGCCCCGCCAAGAGGGAGCTTCGGTTCCAGTGGTCGTCCAGAAAATGTTCCACCACGATCGGCATGACGGTATTCAGCTTCCGCGAGCCCATGCGCGGAACTTTGTGGACGTCGATGGAGCTATTGACATGTCGCCCGTGGAGCACTCCGTCATCTTCCGCTGTCGCGGCTGCCACGGCTTGGCGTATTCCGCCACCGTATTCTGACCCAACTCGCGGCGGGCCTCCGCCACGGACGGCGCCGTACGCTTCTTCTCCGGGTGAATCTGCGTAGGGCGCTCGATCGCGTCGTCCTGCGTGCCGAAGCCGGCCTCCTCGCGCTGCTTACCGAGCCCGTCGCTGAAACGGATCGTGCAGGGGTGCGGGGATGGGACGGCCGGGCGCACCGCAGCGGCCGCGGCCCGGTACGGCACACCACCGCGACAAGGAGCGACGCGGGTCAGCCGTCGGGGAGTTGTCCGGCTACTGGAGCTGCGTTGGAAGCGCCCGGCTGCACCAGACGGTTGAGCTGTCAGAACAGCGTCAACGGAAGGGGGAGGGCTCACCTTCGTCCTGGAGGTCGCACGCCCTGGTCCTCCGGGCTGTCCGGGGCATGTCCCGGACATGTCCCGGACAGCCCGGCTGAGGTGAAGGGAGCGTTCCGTCTCTACCTTCGGTTGCTATGGACACCACACGGAGAACCATCCTGCGCGGTATGGCAGCGGCCCCGGTCGCAGCGGCGGTGGGCGGTCTGGCCCTTCCCACGGAAGCCGCGGCGGCGGCCGGCAAGTACAGGTTGAAGGGCCGCAGCGCTCCCCGGTGGGCGCCGGGGCACAGCTACCGGAGCGTGATCAACCGGTTGAGTCCCTTACTCGGCGGCCCGGTTCCCGTCGCCGAGGTGCTGACGAGGACTCCGGCCCTGGAGGCGAAGCGGATCCCCCATTGGCCGACACGTGACGACGACGACGGGACGAAGCCCCGTCCGGACAGCGAGCCGGAGGAGCTGCTGCACGCCTTCAGGTGGGCCGACACGGATTTCTTCACCACGGAGTGGCGGCCGCAGGGCATCACGACCAACTACGACGCGAACGGCTCGGCGCCCCGCACACTGCTCGTGTCCTGGTACGGCCGACTCGGCGCCAGGAGGCAGGGCGCCAGGATCAGCATCGTCAAGTGGGATGCTGCCGGTGAACCGACGTACCAGCACGTACTGCTCGTGGAGCCGAACCGGGTCCGAACCGAAGAGAGCGAACACGACGACTTCATCGGGACAGACCTGCACGCGGGCGGAATCGCCTGGTATGGCAACAAGCTGTACGTCGCGGACAGCACCGAAACACGTCCCGGCTTACGGGTGTTCGACCTCAGCCGTATCTTCAAGGTCACCAGAGGCCCGGGGGTGGGCCGCCAGCCGGACGGCACGTACCAGGCGTACGGATACGACTACGTCCTTCCCCAGTGCTACGCCTACGACGCGAGCGGGAGCGCGACCAAGGGGCTCACGTTCTCCCAGGTCTCGATGGACCGTACCGGCCGCCGCCCCGCGCTGCTGGTGAGCGAGTTCACCGGCGCCCACTGCCGGCTCGCCCGCTGGGAGCTCAGAGGGGAACGAAGCGGCTACTTGCACAGTGTGAAGTCCTCCTGGGAGGGCACCGCGAACGGTGAAGACGGCGTGCAGGGTGCGGTCAGGGCGAACGGCAAGTACTACTTTTCCGCAAGTCGTACCAGCAAGAACCCGGGGGAGCTGCGCTCCTGGAGCGGGGGGACGCGCCGGGGAAAGCGAGAGTCGTTCCTCAACATCGGCTGTGAGGACCTGAGTTACAGCCGTATGAACGGCCGGGCGGCGCTGTGGAGCCTCGGGGAGTACGCCAACGACGAGAGCGACGACCGCCGGGCGCCGTTCAGCCGCTACGTGTACGCCGTCAGGCCGTAAGTCGGCTCGATCTCCCGAACACGACACGTCACCCAGGCCGACCACGGCGGAACCGGGCCCGGCACCACATCGCCGTCCAGGTAAGCCGAGGACGGCCCTGCGGGCACCGCCCGAGGGGACATCAGCACATCCATCGCCCGACGGGCGGCGCTGCGACTTCCGCGATCCACGGCACACCGAGGGAAAGCTCTGCTGCGTGGGGGCGAGGAGACCGATTCCTGCATCGCCGCCCGCTTCGATGTCGGCTACGGCTGGTTCGTCGACATCCCGGTCCAGGCGCTCGTGGTGGGCGATGAGTACTTGGCCCTGGACGGCCTGGCGCTCTTCCACGGCGACCGGATCGACACCATGGCCTTCTCGGCGGACGAGAGCGGCGAGGAGGCGGACGTCTTCCACGTGCGGGCCACCACCGGCCGAGGGACCGTCGCCTCCCGCCGAGGTCACCCTGGACGAGCTGATCACCGTGGCCGGTACCCGCCGGGCGTCGGACTGTCACTCGGCCCGGGCGGGCGGGCCGTTCACAGGAAACCATGCTCGCGCTCGTGCGATCAGGGCGGCGGGGTCGGGGCGCGCCTGCAGCGCGTTCAGGACCAGGAGCCACCACTGGTCGAGCCGGGACCCGAGTTCTCGCTCCCCCGCCACCTCGTCGGTGAGGCTGTACAGACCGAAGAGCGCGCACACGAGTGTCGTGGCGGTGCCCGACGGCTCGACCCCCGCGGCAAGTTCGCCCCTGGCCCGGGCCTCGGCCAGAAGTCTCGTGACGGCCGCGGTCCAGGCGGCAAACGGTGCGGGCACGGGCGCGTCGATGCCCCGGCGCTCGGCCCACAGGCGGGCGCCGGCGCGGGCTACGACGTCCTCGCGCAGGACTCTGGCGATTTCAAAGCTCAGAGCGACGAGCTTCTCGAGCGGCGGGACGCCCGGGGCCGTGTAGTGCTGGGTCAATTGCGGCCATGCGGCGAACTGTTCACCGACGACGGCCAGGGCGAGCTTTTCCTTGCTGGAGTAGTGAAAGTAGATGGCTCCACTGGTCTTCCCCGAGCGGCCACTTATGTCGTTGATGCTGGTGCCTGCGTATCCCTGTTCGACAAAAAGTTGTGCTGCCGCTTCCAGTAGGGATCTCCGGGTCGCTCTCGCCCTGTCTTGCACGTATGTTCCACCTTCGTTCATTCATGCAATGAGTTTGATGCAGGGGGGTAGTGCGCCCGCGCGTTGGCGGCACTCGCCGCTGGCCGCGGAGCTTTTATTATTCTTCGACCGTGCGTGCATGTGGGTGACATCGGTGAAATTTGCGACCCGATCCCGATGACTCCGCGAACGGGACCGCACCCGTGCGTCCGTTGCAGCAGCATTTGCATCAACTGATCTACGTCACAAGGCAGTTGATCGGTCTCGCGGCGCTCCGCAGCCGCGCACCGGCCACCCCGTCCCTCGCGTTTAACCTGCGACCGGCCTGCCGTCAAACACCCGAAGGAGTGATTGCGTCCCTCTTCGGACAAAATTAACGTAGTGACCACGATGTTTTCGGGCTCGACTCATGAGACGGACGATGTCCGGAGCGATGGGCCCCACGCAGAAGCATCGACCACCTTCGCGCGCGTCAGGAAAGACCGTTCGGCATCCCAGGCCGAACCGTCGAGTGCATCTCTCCCGCAGTCCGACATCTCACGAACCCGGCGACAGAACGGGGTCGGCACACTCTCCGAGAACGGCAGAGAAATGACAGCTCATCGCATCCTTGGCTGGTCCCCGGCCGCGATCGTCTTCGATTGCGACGGAACCCTGATGGACACCGAACGCCACTGGCAGGACGCACGCAACAGAGTCTTCAGAGAGTTCGGTCTCAAGCCCCCGGCCGGATTCGCCGAGCGAGCCAAGGGGGTGCACTACACCGAGTGCGGGAGCCTCATGGCCGAGGCGACCGGAAAACCTGATCTCACCGACGATATGACCCATTCACTTCTCCGACACTTCACGGCGTTGGTCGCCGCGGACCCCGTCACCATGCCGGGCGCGGCAGCGCTGGTCCGTCTGGCCGCTCGCCATCTGCCACTCGCGGTTGCCAGCAACTGCCCTCTGGACATGGTGGAGTCCAGCCTGGACCGGGCCGGACTGCTGGGCCACTTCGGCCATGTCGTCGTCGCGGGCGGCACACTGCGGCCCAAGCCCCATCCGGACGTCTATGCCGCCGCGGCAGATCTCTGCGGCGTGCAGCCGCAGGACGCGCTGGCGGTGGAGGACTCCGTCACCGGTATCGACTCGGCGCGTAGCGCCGGCCTGCGCGTGCTGGGGGCCGGCCCCCGCCCTGCCGGCCGGGGTGCGGACCGGGTCGACTTATGGGTCAGCACCCTGAGTGACCCGAAGCTGGTGGCCTGGGCCAACACCCGGATCGCCATGGCAGGGCCGCCCCGCGAATGAGGTGCCGGGCACCTCGTCGAGATCTGCGCGCACGCTCTCCACCCACCGGTATCAGTCCGCACGTGCGCGGATGCACCGGTGCGAACACCGGGCGACTGTTCGACCCGGCGCTCACACCGGGGCACCCGGTAGCCCTGCGCCGCCGACGCACCCGCGATCCCGACGTACGCGTGCGGCTGCTGAGGTTCCGTCACACCGATGACCTCACCCGCCGCCATGCATGCCGGACGGGGGCCGCCCTTGACGAATGGGAGTTGTCCCGAGGCGGCGTGCGGACCCTCCGTCCGGCCCCGCAGGCACGAGCGGGCCTCACGGCAGTGACTTCGGCTCGGGCGAGCGGATCGAAGCCGTCCGTTTCGCTCGACCTGAGGGTGCATGAGCCGTAGGCACCGTCACCGACGTCGAATGCGTCCGGCGTCGGCGCGGTTGCCGCCGTGGCAGCATGACCCGAAGACATACACGACGGCAGCACAGGCGAAGAGTGGTGGCGATGACCTCGGACAGCCGTACCTCGCAGCGAGCAGTGCTCGGAACCTGGCCGACCCCTCTCGAGCCCATGCCACGGCTGGCCCGGGCCATTGGTCTCGGCGCGGGTGACCTGTGGGTCAAACGTGACGACCTCACCGGCCTGGGCGGCGGTGGAAACAAGGTACGCAAACTCGAGTGGACCTGCGGCGCAGCACTCGCCGCCGGCGCCACGGCCCTCGTGACCACCGGTGCGCCACAGAGCAATCACGCGCGTCTGACCGCCGCTGCCGGCGCCCGGCTGGGGCTCGACGTCGTCCTCGTGCTGGCCGGCGCGCCCGGATCGTCGACATCCGGCAACCTCGCACTCGACGGTCTCTTCGGCGCCACGGTCGTGTGGGCGGGTGATGTCGACGACGAGACGCTCGGCTCCACTGCCGAGCAGGTGGCAGAGCAGCTGCGGCTGCGCGGCGCTGTCCCGGCGTTGATCCCCTTCGGTGGTTCCAGTGTGCTCGGCGCGCGCGGTTACGCCGAGTGCGGGCGTGAACTCCTCGTCCAGGCACCCGACCTGGCGACCGTCGTCGTCGCGGTGGGCTCCGGTGGAACCATGGCCGGCCTCCTCGATCCGCTCGGTTCCGCGCGCGTGCTCGGTATCCATTGCGGTGCCGTCACCGATCCCGCCCGGACCGTGTCCGAGCTGGCCTCCGGCCTGTCCGGCACACTCTGCAAGCCGGAGACGTTGAGGCTGCGGCTCGATCAGGTCGGCGACGGATACGGCACATTGACCGCAGCGGCCTCGGCCGCCCTCACCCTGACCGCCCGCACCGAAGGCATCGTGCTCGACCCGATCTACACCGGACGCGCGATGGCCGGCCTGATCGCGGCGGTCGAGGACGGCGACGTGGTACCCGGGCAGCGCACGGTCTTCCTGCATTCGGGCGGCATGCCAGGTCTCTTCGGCCACGCGGCAACGCTGGCGAAACTGGAGGAGGCTCTGACGCTCTCAGCTCCGTAGGCGGCAGGTCACCGTCACGTTGCCACGGGCCGCGACGGCATCGGGAACCGGCTGTCCGGCCCTCCGCGAGGCGGACCTTCTTGCGCACCGGTCAAGCTGCGCTTCAGCTCCTTCGCGACGATGCCGGAATCGGCCTTGTCCCTCGCGTCACCGCCGCCGACGTGGCTGCCGGTTCGTCGCCCTGGAAGATCTCGCGCAACGCGCACCGGGGTTGAGCCCGGTCAGAAGGCCATGAAGTCGCTCGTGTGCTCGCTGTGCTCCACCGGCTGGGCTCCGTTGCACACGAAGGACGGCGAGCACCCGGCGGGCCGGAGAGAAACGTACCCGGCCGGTACCGGCCGGGTACTCCCCGGGGGGTGGGCTCCCGCTCGGGTCCGGTCCGAGCCGAGCAGGCTCCCCCCACCCTCTCCGGCGCAGGCCTCGGCCCTACACTCACCCGGCTCGGCCGAGTGCTGCCGCCCGGCCACCGGCGGCCGGCTCGGGCCACCGGCTCCGCCCCGGTCTCACTATTCAGCCAAATTTGACATTAGCTCGCCTTATGAAAGATAAAGAAGGTCCTTTGGGTTGAAGTTCACGCAGCGTGACATTCGAGGCGTGGCAGCCGACGAACGTCTACGTGAATGAGTAACGCCGTGTCCCACGCCGCCGTAGCCCCCGACCAGCCGACCGATCCCGCCGGGGACTGGGAGGCCTGGCGCGCCGGGCGGCGGCGCTCCGTCACCTCGGCCGCCGGAAATCTCGCCCTCGTAGAGACCCGCTGGGCCCCGGCCGGTGAGCGCCCCGACCTCGATGCGGCCCGTGCCGGACAGCCGGATTCTGTGACCGTCACCACAGTCGAGCGCACCGACTTCGTCACCGGCGAGCCCGAGTACGGTCTCCGCTTCTGGGACGCGCAGTCCCCCGCGATCCAGAACTTCGATCGCACCGATGTCTTCCCGTACGACCCGGCCTGGGTGCTGGAGGCCTCTTACACCCCGGTGTCGGGTGCCAGGAGGGTCGGGTTCGAGCACATCCGGGACAACGGCGGCACCCGTGACCTCGTCGTGCCGGGCGACATCGAGCTCACTCTGGACGGCCGGGAGTACACACTGAGCGCCTTCGATGACGACGGCACCCTGCTGCTCGTCTTCGGCGACCCCACCAACGGCGACATCACCTACGGTGCCGGGCGCTTCCTCTTCGTCGACCACACCGGCGAGGGCCGTGTCCTGCTCGACTTCAACCGTGCCTTCGTGCCGCCCTGCGGCTTCTCCGACCAGTACAACTGTCCGATGCCGCCGCGGCAGAACCGTTTCCACCTGCCTGTAGAGGCCGGAGAGAAGCGGCCCGTCTTCCGCGACGGCTTCCCCGCGCAGCACTGATCAACCCCGCACTCCCCGCCTCGCAGCACGAAAGCGCGTACTCCTCATGAGCATCAAGAAGACTTCCCTGTACGGCGGAGCCACCGCGACCGCCCTCGCCCTGACCCTCACAGCCTGCGGCGGGGGCTCCAACGCGGGCGGCGCCGCCGGAGGGGCGCCCGACAAGAACGCCACAGTCAACATCGGTTCGCTCTACGAGCCGCAGAATCTCGACAACACCGCTGGCGGCGGCCAGGGCGTCACCGAGGCACTCAACGGCAACGTGTACGAGGGGCTGTTCAAGCTCACCGACGACGGCAGGGTCGAGAATCTGCTCGCCCAGGACTACAAGGTCAGCGGCGACGGACTCACGTACACCTTCACCCTGCGCGACGGTGTGAAGTTCCACAGCGGCAAGAAGCTCACCAGCCAGGACGTCAAGTACAGCCTGGAGAAGGTGATAGCCAAGGACTCGCAGTCCGCGCGCAAGAGCAATCTCGAGGTCATCAAGTCCGTCGAGACGCCTGATCCGCGCACGGTGGAGGTCCGGCTTTCGAAGAAGTCGATCTCCTTCGTCTACAACCTCTCCTACGTGTGGATCATCAACTCCGACGCGAAGGGCCTCAAGACGACCGAGGACGGCACCGGCCCGTACAAGCTGAACAAGTGGACCCGCGGCTCAGCTCTCAGCCTCGCCCGGTTCGCCGGCTACTGGGGCGACGCTGCCGCCAACAAGCAGGTCGTCTTCCACTACTACAAGGACGCCACGGCGCTGAACAACGCGCTGCTGACCAACGCAGTGGATGTCGTGACGAGCGAGCAGTCGCCCGACTCCCTCGACCAGTTCAAGAGCAACCAGAACTACAAGGTCAACGACGGCGACTCGACGACCAAGCTGCTGCTCGCCTTCAACGACAAGGCCAAGCCCTTCACGGACGTCAAGGTCCGCCAGGCCGTCTCCTCCGCCATCGACGACAAGAAGCTGCTGGAGTCGGTCTGGGGCGGCTACGGCAAGATCATCGGCTCCATGGTGCCGCCCACCGACCCGTGGTACGAGGACCTCACCAAGGTCAACGCGTACGACACCGCGCGCGCCAAGAAGCTGCTCGCCGAGGCCGGATACGAGAACGGCTTCAGCTTCACCCTCGACACCCCGAACTACGACCCGCACCCGACCGCCGCGACCTTCATCAAGTCCCAGCTCGCCAAGGTCGGCATCACCGTCAAGATCAACACGATCACGCCGGACGAGTGGTACACGAAGGTCTACAAGAACCACGACTTCACGGCCACGCTCCAGGAACACGTCAATGACCGCGACCTGGTCTGGTACGGCAACCCCGACTTCTACTGGGGCTACGACAACAAGCAGGTCACCCAGTGGGTCGATGAGGCCGAGCAGGCGTCCAGCACCGCTGAGCAGACCGAACTCCTGAAGAAGGTCAACCGCAAGACCGCCGAGGACGCCGCCGGCGACTGGCTGTACCTGTACCCGCAGATCGTCGTGGCCAGCAGCAAGCTGTCCGGCTACCCGGTCAACGGCCTCAACTCCCAGTTCTTCGCCTACGACATCAAGAAGGGCTGATGGGCCGGTATCTCCTGCGCCGTCTGGCCTTCCTGCTGGTGTCGCTGGCGCTCGCGAGCGTGGTCCTGTTCGCGCTGCTGCGGATGCTGCCGGGCGACCCCGCCAACGCGCTCACCTCAGTGGGCGCCAGCCCCGAGCAGATTGCGGCGGCGCGGCACTCCATCGGCTCCGACAAGCCGCTGCCCGAGCAGTTCGTCCACTGGATCGGGCAGTTGGCGAGCGGTGACCTCGGTACGTCGTTCGTCAGCTCACTGCCGGTCGGGCCCGAGATCGCCGCTCGGCTGAACGTCACCATCCCGCTCACACTGGCCGCGTTCGTCCTGGCGGTGCTCATCGCCGTTCCGGTCGGCTTCGTGGCCGCGCACCGGCGCCGGAGCTGGTACGGCGCGCTGCTCAACGGAGTGTCCCAACTGGGCATCGCCGTCCCCGTGTTCTGGCTCGGCATGATCCTCATAGCCGTCTTCGCCCTGAACGCCGGCTGGCTTCCCGCGGGCGGCTTCCCGCAGGACGGCTGGTCACAGCCGGTCGAGGCGATCCGCTCGCTCGCCCTGCCCGTCATCACCATCGCGCTCGTGATGAGCGCCTCGCTGATCCGCTACGTCAGGTCGGCCGCACTCGACGTACTGGGCAGCGACTACCTGCGCACCGCGCGAGCCCTGGGCTCGTCGTTCGGACAGGCCATGTGGCGCCACGGGCTGCGCAACGCCTCCGTACCGGTGATCTCGATCCTCGGTATCGAGCTGGCGTCCACGCTGCTGGGCGCGGTGGTCGTGGAGTCCGTCTATGCGCTGCCGGGCCTCGGCTCCCTGCTCGCGACCGGCATCGCGCAGCACGACTATCCGGTGATCCAGGGCGTGCTGTTCGTCTCCACGCTCACGGTGCTGATCATCGGCTTCGCGGCCGACTTCGCACAGCGGATCATCGATCCGCGGCTGCGCGGCAGGCTCTCGGGAGGTGCCCGATGAAGCAGTCGACGAAGCGCTCGTACACGTTGACCGTCGGATGTGTGCTGGCCGGCCTGATCGCCGTGCTTGCGCTGGTATCGCTCTTCTGGCTCCCGTACGCCGCGGACGACACATCCGGCGGACGCCTCACGGGCCCCGGTGCGGGCCACCTCCTCGGCACCGACAAGCTCGGCCGCGATCTGTTCACCCAACTGATGACCGGCTCCCGTATCGCCTTCGAAGCGGGCCTGGGATCGGTCCTCATCGCGGCCGCCCTCGGTGGCGCGCTGGGCGTGCTGGCCGCGTTCGCGCAGGGCTGGCTCGACGACACGCTCTCCGCGTTCCTCGACATCCTGATCGCCTTCCCGACGCTGCTGCTGGCCATGCTCATCGTCGCCGCCCGCTCGGCCACGCTGGGGTCCGCCGTGCTGGCGATCGGCCTCGCGCAGAGCGCGGTAGTGGCACGGCTGGTGCGGATCCTGGTCAAGCGCGTCCTGGCACAGGACTACATCACGGCCGCGCGCACATCGGGCACGTCGTGGCCGCGGATCGTGGCCGGGCACGTACTGCCCAACATCTGGCCGACGCTCGTGGTGAACCTGGCCCTCCAGTTCGGGCTCGCGGTGCTGGCCGAGGCCGGCCTGTCCTACCTGGGCCTGGGCGCGCCGCCACCCAACGCCTCGTGGGGCCGCATGCTCCAGGAGGCACAGGCCACCTTCACCACGGCCCCGGCGGGCGCGCTGGCCCCCGGCATCCTTCTCGTCCTGCTCGTCATCGGCGTGAACCTCATCGCCGACGGACTGCGCGACACCCTCGACCCTGCGGCCCGGCGGAGACGCGCATGAACATTCTCGACGTACGCGACCTCACGATCCGTACGGCCGACGGGCGCATCCTCGTCGACCGCCTCTCGCTGACCATCGCCCCCGGCGAACGACTCGGCCTCATCGGAGAGTCGGGCTCCGGGAAATCGCTGACCACTCTCGCCGTGCTCGGCCTGCTGCCAGACAGCATGACGGCCACCGGCAGCGCCGAGCTCGCCGGCACCCAGATCGTGGGCGCGAGCGAGAAACAGCTCATGGGTGTGCGCGGCCGGGACGCCGCCATCGTCTTCCAGGAGCCACTCACCGCGCTCGACCCGCTGATGCGCGTCGGCAGGCAGATCGCCGAACCGCTGAGCAGAAGACGAGGGCTGAAGGGCGCCGAACTGAAACGGGCTGTCGTAGCAGCGCTGGAGCAGGTACGGCTGCCCGAGCCCGACCGCATCGCCCGCGCCTTCCCGCACGAGATCTCCGGCGGACAGCGGCAGCGCGTCGCACTCGCCATGGCACTGGCCTGCGACCCGAAGCTGCTCATCGCGGACGAGCCGACCACCGCCCTCGACGTCACCGTGCAGTCCGACATGCTCGACCTGCTCGACACCCTCGTACGGGAGCGGGACATGGCCGTCCTCTTCGTCAGCCACGACCTCGCGGTCGTCTCGAAGGTCACCGACCGCGTCCTGGTCATGAAGGACGGCCGCGCCGTCGAGGAGGGCGACGTCCGCGAGATCGTGCGCACCCCGCGTGAGGAGTACACCAAGGCGCTGGTGGACAGCGCGCGGCAGCTGGAATCGGCTCTGGACCTGAGGAGCGCGCGATGACGCCCGTACTGGAGCTGAACGGAGCCTCCTTCAGTTACCGAGGACACGCCGCGCCCGTCGTCGAGGACATCTCCCTCACCGTCGAGACCGGGCAGAGCCTCGCTCTCGTCGGCGAATCGGGCGCGGGCAAGACGACTCTGCTGCGGCTGCTGCTCGGCCTCGCCCGGGCAACCACCGGCGCCGTCCGGTTCGACGGCGAGGAGCTGAAACCGCGCAACAGCGAACAGATACGGCGTTTCAGGCGCAGTGTGCAGTGCGTCTTCCAGGACCCGTACTCGTCGCTGGACCCGCGTCAGCGCGTCGGCAGCATCGTGTCCGAACCACTGCGCTCCCTCGGCATCGACAGCCGGAGCACGGCCGGGCCCAAGGTGGCCGACGCCCTGGCACGGGTCGGACTCCCGGCCGACGCCGCCGAGCGCTATCCGCACGAGTTCTCCGGCGGCCAGCGCCAGCGCATCGCGATTGCCCGCGCGACCGTGTGCGACCCGCGAGTGCTGCTCGCCGACGAGCCCGTCAGCGCGCTCGACGTCACCACTCGCGTCAAGGTCGTCGACCTGCTCAACGAGTTGAAGCAGAAGCAGGGCCTGACTCTCGTCATGGTCTCCCACGACCTGTCGGTGGTCGCCTCGCTGTGCGAACGCACCGCCGTCCTGGAGAGCGGCCACATCGTTGAACAGGGCGAGACCGCACAGGTGCTGGGTGCTCCCGCGCACCCGTACACGCGTCGCCTCGTCGAAAGCGTGCCGCGACTGCCCGCCTGACCGGTGAGTGCGTGCCTCCGACGACTCGATCACTTCGGTGTCCGGGTCCGTATCGAGCACGCGGCGGCGGTCGGCGGTCGGCGAGTTCCTTGCCGGCGTGCGGTGTGTTCCTGGACAACTTCACCGCACCGGAGGCCTTCGCCATGTTCAAGGCCCATCGGTGTCGACGAAGCCCGTGATCAATACACCCGGGTCACGCCGCGACTGCTACCCGGTCCCAGAACCAGTACAGACTGACGATCACGATGGGCGCGGTCATCGCGGGCAGGGCCCAGCGGTGTGCGGGAGTCCGGCGAAGGAGTACCAGCAGCGGGAACACTGCGGCGATGATGCCCAACTGCACCGCCTCGATGCCGACGTTGAAGCTCAGCAGCGACAGCAGCAGCTCCCAGGACCAGCTCTCGTCGATGCCGAGCGCGCCCGCGAAGCCCAGACCGTGGACGAGGCCGAACAGGAAGACGGCCGGCAGCCGCCAGCGTCCGGTCCCCTCCCGGTCCCGCAGGAGAATGCCTGCGAGCGCCACGACGGCGATGGAGGCCGCGATGACCGGCTCCACGACCGATCCCGGCGCGTTCACCACGCCCGTGGCCGCCAGCAGGAACGTGACGCTGTGCGCGGCCGTGAAGGCGGTCGCCGTGAGGACGACGTCGCGCAGGCCGCGGGCGCCGATGAGCAGCGACAGCAGGAAGAAGATGTGGTCCAGGCCGAACAGCAGGTGCTCGGTGCCGAGCAGGAAGAACTCCACGATCTGGTGCGACTCGTGGTGTCCGCCGGTCTCCAGGGTCGGTTCGGTGGCCGTCAGGACCTGGGAGCCCCGCTGCCCGTCGATGTCGTAGTGGACGATCGTCTCCGTGCTGTGGACGAAGCTCTCGGCGTCGGGGAACAGGGCGCTGGAGATGGTGTAAGTGCCGTCGGCGCCGCCCGCGCAGTCGTAGGCCAGGGCGAGGACGGCGAACGGCCGGGTGCCGCGGGTGCGGACGTCCGCGTCGCCGACGCGGCGGGGGGTGCAGGAGGTGCCGTCGCGCGTGACGGCGAAGCGTCCGGTGACGTACTCGGTCACCGCTTCGGCATGGGTGTCGAGCTGATGCAGCTGCTCCGCGCGGTCCTTCGCCTCGTACGCATCGGCGTACAGCCAGGCCGACTTCATGAGCAGGTCGTATTCGAGGTCGAGGGTCGCCTCGACGCGGGCTCCGGTGCCCTCCACCTCGACGTACGCGGTCGAGGTCGCGTCGTGCGCGGCGGCGGGGGCCGGGTGGGCGAGGGCGGCGGCGAGCGCGGCCACCAGGGCCGCGACGGTGGTGAGAAGCGCGGCGGGCAGCCGGCGCTGCCGGAGCCGGGACAGCCAGGAGGAGTGCCGGGGCGCCGGCAGGGGCAAGGGGGCGGGGCGCATGGAGGTCTCGGTTCTCGTTGTCGAGGGCCGGGCAGTGGTGGGCCCGCCGTCCCGGACCGCTCGGGTCCGGGACGGCGGGCGTGGGTGCCGGACAGGTGCTACCGGCGGGTCAACCGGTCACCGCCGGTCGGCGGACGACGTGAACCACGGGTAGGCGGGCACGTCCGGTCCCCAGGTGCCGGGCCGGCCGTGGGCGTCCTTGGTCACGAAGGCGCTCGGCGCGGAGGCGGTCACGCCGCCGCCGGTGGAGCGCGCCGTGACGAACCACGCGTGGGTCGTGCCGGGCTTGAGTCCCTTCCAGGTCACCGAGGCGACCTCACCGGAGCCGGCCTTGGTCTTCCCGATGACGCTCACGGGGTTGTAGAGCGCCAGTGAGTCGGTCTTGAAGGTCGTCTTGCGGGTGCTGAGGTCGATCGGGAGGACCATGTTGTCCTCGGTGCCGTCGTAACGGTGGTCGGTGTCGTACTCGGTGGCGCCGAACTCGTCGAGCAGCGGGGAGTAGGTGTCCACGGTCAGCTCGGACCGGTCGACGTCGAACTGGAGCATGCGGAAGAAGCTCGCGCCGAACTGCAGCTGGTCGTCGGGCTGGTAGCCGCCGATCTCGGTGAGCCCGAGCCGGTCCGCGGACACCGTGTAGAACTGGTAGTCCGCGAGCAGCTCGACGACGTCGTGACCGACCTCGCCGACCCTCGGCTTCACGTTGGTGCCGACGCCGTGCTCATGACCGGCGAGGATCAGGAACACGTTGGGGTTGTCCTGGACCACCGTCTTGTACAGCATCGAGCCGTCCGGCGCGGAGAACTTGGCGCCGCGTCCGTCGGGGTTGCTGCTCGGGGCGAGGTAGTCGTGCGAGAGCAGGATGCCGTTGCGGTCGGGGTAGCGTTTGAAGACGGAGTCGGCCCATTCGGCTTCCTCGCGCGTCACCCCGTAGGACAGGCCGACCACGACGAAGTCGAGGCCTCCGGCGGAGAACAGATCGTAGTGGTTCTGGTTGTCGCCCTCGCGCCAGGGGCCTCCGTACTCGGCGTGCTCCCAGCCCTTCGAGAGCGCCTGGTAACGCTCGGGCCCGTAGTACTGGTTGTAGATCGCGTCCGGACCGTTCTCGGTGCCGGACTGGTTGTCGTGGTTGCCCGCGATCACACCGTTCGGCACACCCGCGTCGTCCAGGATCTTCTGCTGCTTCGAGGACACCTCCAGCTCGCCGGTGACCTGGCGCCGGGTGGCTTCGTCGGCGGGCTTGCGGATGTTGTTCTCGATGATGTCGCCGGTGTGGGCGACGTACGCGATCTTGCGCTTGTCCTTGTTGTCCGCGATCCAGCGCGAGACGTCGCCGTACGCCTTCTCCCAGACCGCGCGCTCCTCGGGCGTCTCCTGTTCCACCGCGCCCTCGGAGAGGTACTGCGTGTCGGTGTAGTGGACGATCGAGAAGTCGTACGAGTCGGGGTCGGCGAACCCGTTCGGGTCACCGGCGTCGATGTCGTCGGCGAACGGGTCCTCGCCGGTCACCATGACGTGGACCCGCTGCCGGTCGACGTACTTGCGGTCGACCACGGCGGTCAGGACGGTGTCGCCGTCGGCGGCGCCGCGGGCGCTGGTCAGGACATCCCACTGCTTCGTCCCGGTGTTCCACACGCGCAGCGCGGCGAGCCGCTCGGGGTCGATGACGCCCTCCCAGCGCAGCACCGGCGCGTCGACATGGCCCTTCACCCGGACGTCGAACCGCTGGTACGTGACGTCCTCGGCGGCCGGCGCGTCGAGCGTCCTGCCGTCGGCGGGTGCGAGGCCGTCGGCCTTCACCTTCTTCTCGCCCTTGACCTTGAGCGTCGTGGGAACGGACTCGGCCGTGCCTTCGTACACCTGGTCGGGGGTGAGGATCTCGGCCTCGGAGAAGGTGGCGCTCACCGTGCCGCCGTCGGGCTCGGCCACCTTCGCCGACAGTTCGACCCTGCTGCCCGCGTCGGTCGTGCCGGACTTCGGCGTGAGGTCGGCGGGGGTGTCCGGGATGCCGGCGGAGGTGAACTTCACCTCGCGTGTGCCGCTGTTGCCGACGCTGTCGGTGCCGGACACCGACAGCGTGTGCTCGCCGGCGGACAGACCGGGGCCCACGAAGGCACCGAGCTGGATCGGTTTGCCGTCGAGCTTCACGTCCGGGCCGTTCACCACGCCGGAGAGGTCCTCGAGCCGGACGTCGAGGACGACCGACGCGGTGATCCTCCGGCCGGCGGCGGGGGTACTGGTGGAGACCCGGGGCGCCGAGTTGTCGGTCACCAGGACCCGGTTCGCGGTCCTGCCGGTCTTCGAGGTCGCGGCCAGGGTGTGCTTGCCGTCGTCGATCTTCGTGGTGTCGAGGTCTGCGCGGAGGCCCTGGGCCGGGCCCTCGACGAAGAACTCGAGGTCGATCTCGGTCAGCGGATTGACGTTGTCGCCGCAGTTGCCGTCGCCGAAGCCGTACGAGCCCTTGACCATGCGGCCGGTGGCGGTGCCGTTCGCCGGTGTGACGGTGATGCCGGAGAGGGCGAAGTCGTCGCGGTTGTCGCCGCACGACGACGGATACGTGCCGGTGACGAAGTCGATCGTGTTCCAGCCGGGGACGAGCCACTCGTTCGGGAAGGTCAGATCGACCTGCCGGCTGACGAAGTCGCTGTCGAGCACGAGCTTCTGACCGTTCACCAGGATGTGGTTCTGGTAGCGGGCCTCGATCGAGTTGCTGCCCACGGTGAAGCCGAGGGTCGCGTTGCCGGATCCGAGAGTGTCGGAGACTCGCACGGCCGGGGCGTCGATGGCGTAGTGCAGTTCCACTTCGCGCAGGCGGGTGTCGCTGTTGCCGCAGGTGCCGTCGCCCAGGGCGTACGAGTCCGCGATGTCCTGGCCCGTGACGGTCGCGCCGTCGAGGGTGAGGGCGAGCCGCGCGATGTCGAAGTCGTCGCGGTTGTTGCCGCAGCTCTCCTTGTACGGGCTGGTGACGACCGTGATGGTGTTGTCGCCGGGCACCAGGTGGCGCGCCGGGATCGCTATGTCGACGCGCTGACTCACCCAGGTGCCGCCCAGGTCGATGCGCTTGCCGTTGACGAGCAGGTAGTTGTCGTTCCGGTCGTCGATCGAGTTCGACCCGACGTCGAAGGAGAAGGTCGCCGCGCCGTTGCCGAGGTGCGGATCGGTGGCGGGCGCGTCACCGTCCACGGTCAGCGACTCGACGTCGCCCTCGGCGCCCGCCGGGAAGTTCGCGAACACCGGCTGCGGGCCCTTCACCAGCGTGCCGTCCTTGGGCAGCAGCCGGGGGGCGCCCGCCGGGGCGTTGTTCACCGTCACGGTGTTCTTGACGGTCTTGCCCGAGGCGGTCCTCGCGGTGAGGGCGTGCTCGCCGTTGGCGAACTTCGTGGTGTCCAGATCGGCTCGGAGGCCGGTGGTGCCCTGCGGGTCGCCCAGTACGAAGAAGCTGAGCGTGGCCTTCGTCAGCAGCGAGGTGTTGGAGCCGCAGCTGCCGTCGCCGAAGGAGTACGTGTACTCGTTCTCCTCGCCGTCCGCGACCTCGCCGAGCAGGTCCAGGCTGATGTCGGACAGCACGAAGTCGTCGTAATTGGTGCCGCACGAGCTGTCGACCGTACCGGCCAGGATCTCGATCTTGTTCTCGCCCTTGACCAGGTGCTGGTTCGGGATCTCGATCGTGCCCCGCTCATTGACGAGGTCGCCGATGTCGGCCCGGTACTCGCCGTTGACCAGCACGTGGTTGTGGTAGCGGGCCTCCGTCGAATTCGACCCGACGTCGAAGCTGAGCCGGGACACCCCGACCGTCCGCTCGGCGTCGATCGCCTTCCCGTCGACCGTGAGCCCCGTCACGGAGTCACCGGCCAGCGTCGGCGTGGCCGCGGCCTTCTCCGTGCCCTCCAGATACGCCCCGTCGCCCGGGGTCAGGACCGGCAGACTCGTGACGCCCGCCGACCCGCTCCGCCCTGGTGTGCGCTGCTCCGAACCGGTATCGGCGTACGCCGTCGTCAGGTTGCCGCTCACGAGGAGCAGCGCGGTGAGAACCACCCCCGCGAGCCGTCGTCCGCCCGATCTGCCACCCGGCCGTGTTCGCCGCTCTGCTGGCCGCATCAGCAGCCGTCCTTCCTGATCGCCGCAAGGTGAAGGGCACGCCGTGAAGATGTACGACATGCCCATGGCGAATCCTGGGCGGCGCAGGTGAACGGAGTTGAATCACCTGTGAACCATCAGCGGAAGGATCCCCGTCCGCGGCCACGGCCGGAACAGCTGCACGAGCATCGGTCCCAGGGCATACCCCAGCGGCGAGCCCAGAGGACGGCTTCGGCCGGGACGGCTTCGGCCGGGACGGCTTCGGCCGGGACGGCTTCGGCCCGCTGAATCTCCGGCCGCGTCCCGGGCGGCTCACCGCGTGCGCAATCGATGTGCGGGAGTCCGCAGATGTCCCGCGCGGGAGGCCTGCCGTCATCCTTCAGGGTCTTTCCCGATCCCTTGTACGCGCCATGCGGCCGCTGTTGATCCTGGACGCGGAAGGATCAGCGCCATGAGCATTCCCACCCCGAACGTCATGCTCAACAAGAACGTCGTAATGCCGCAGCTGGGTTGCGGATCGCACGCTCGGCTCCGGCGGAGCGAGCTGCGCGCCTTCTCCCAGTGCCACGCCGCCACCGAGGCATGGAGCCCGCTCGCTCAGGGAGCCCTGCTCAGGGACCGGGGGCGTTCTCGAGAACCTCGACGTCTTCGGCTTCGAACTCACCGCCGCCGGCACCGAGGCGGATGTATTCGCCCGTCGCGCGCTCGCCTGCTCCCGGCATCCGAACACGGTTGCACCGACCGGCAGCGACGGGCCGCGTCCGCACCGACCTCGTGACTCAGGAGAAACCCGTGCTCATCGATCTCACCGGCAAGACCGCACTTGTCACCGGATCCACGCAAGGTATCGGCTTTGCCATTGCCGCAGGGCTGGCCAGCGCCGGGGCTCGTGTTGCCGTCAACGGACGCCGCCGGCAGTCCGTGGACGATGCCATCGGCGAACTGCGGCAGGAGACGGACCGTGACGCCTTCATCGCCGCTCCCGGCGACATCACCACCGACGACGGCGCCAGGCAGGTCACCGATGCGGCCCCGGACGTCGCCATCCTTGTCAACAATCTGGGCATCTTCGGGGCGGCCCCTGCCCTGGAGATCAGCGACGAGGCGTGGCGCCAGTACTTCGACGTGAATGTCCTGTCCGCCGTCAGGATGATCCGCACCTACCTCCCGGCCATGAAGGACCGCTCCTGGGGGCGAATCCTGAACATCGCCAGCGATTCGGCGGTGGTCACCCCGGTGGAGATGGTCCACTACGGCGTGTCGAAAACTGCTCTGCTCGCCGTCACGCGGGGCTTCGCCAAGGACGCCGCCGGGACCGGAGTCACCGTCAACTCGATTGTCGCCGGGCCGACTCGCACCGGAGGCGTCGAGGAATTCGTGTACGAACTCGTCGACCCCGGTCTTCCCTGGGACGAAGCGCAGCGGGAGTTCATGGTCAAGCACCGGCCTCAGTCGCTCCTGCAGAGGCTGATCGAGCCTGAGGAGATTGCAAACATGGCCGTATATCTCAGCTCGGCCCTCGCATCCGCCACGACCGGCGGGGCCCTGCGCGCGGACGGTGGATACGTCGACTCCATCCTCCCCTGACAGGTCACGAACGCCAGGAGACCCTGATCAGTAAGCCGAAGGACCGGCGTGGGCAGCGGTGCTGCTGCCTGTGCCGGTCCTGGCTTGTGGGGTGGGGGCTGAGTCTGTGGCTCAGTATGCGGAGTTGAC
>NZ_JBHVWS010000015.1:88148-158778 GCF_042882185.1 Streptomyces sp. NPDC058239 | reverse complement strand
CGAGCGGCATCGGCCGCGATCTGGCCCCGGCAAGGCGTGCGTCGTACAGCCGCGGCGCCGGATGGCGGCATGCGGTACGCGTACGTGCAGAAGGGCAACTGAGCAGATCAGTTGGCGCGCGATGCCGACTTGGGCGCCCAGTCACATGAGATGATCTTGGTGTGGCTGGTGTGATCACGGCGTCGGAGTCGTCTTGGATAGCCCCGTTCACTGGGCTGAGCCCGCGCAACTTCGGCAAGCTGGTGACCGCGCTGCGTCGTGAAGGTGCAGATCCGGTCCGCAAGGGTCGCCCGTGGGCTCTGCCGCTGGAGGACCGGGTACTGCTCGTGGCGGCCTACTGGCGCACGAACTTGACGATGCGCCAACTCGCTCCGCTCTTCGGTATCTCGAAGTCCGCGGCCGACCGCGTCATCGACCACCTTGGCCCATCGCTCGCGCTCCAGCCACGCAAGCGGTTCCGCAAGGACACCGTGCTCATCGTGGACGGCACCCTGGTGCCTACCCGCGACCACGTGATCGCCGCGCAATCCAAGAACTACAGGTACTCCACCAACCACCAGGTCGTCATCGACGCCGACACCCGGCTCGTCGTGATGGTCGGCCGCCCCCTGCCCGGCAACCGCAACGACTGCAAGGCGTGGGAGGAGTCCGGCGCGAAGGCTGCCGTCGGCAAGACGATGACGATCGCCGACGGCGGCTATCCGGGCACCGGGCTCGTGATGCCCCACCGCCGCCGCAAAGGCGAAGAACTGCCCGGCTGGAAACAGGCCCACAACAAGTCCCACAAACAGGTCCGCGCCCGCGTCGAGCACGTCTTCGCCCGCATGAAGACCTGGAAGATCCTCCGCGACTGCCGCCTCAAAGGCGATGGCGTCCACCACGCCATGCTCGGCATCGCCCGCCTGCACAACCTCAACCTCGCCGGATAGGCGAGCAGTCGCACTGATCACCGAGCACGCCGCACCAGTCAGAGATCATTTACGGGACAAGCCTTAGGCGGACTCGACGGTCACCGGCCCCATGCAGCGGGTTTGATGTCCTGTCAGTCTCTGCGCGTGAGCGCGGGCGCGTTCCGTGACATCGAGGGCCGGTCAGGCGCCCTGTCCCCATCGAGTCCGCGCGGTGAGCAGATGGTCGACCCCTGGAGGTGGATCGGAGCGGGCGCAGGCCTCCATCGCCCGATCCCCCGGGTCCGTCGGCAACGGCCGGCCGGGCCCGGTCCCCAAGGGCGACGCGCCCGGCTGCGAGCCACTCCCCACCCCGGCGCCCGCCGTCAGTGTTGCAGACCCGCGATGACACCGTGGCGCAAGGTCCTTGCGGCCCTGAACAGTCCTGAGAGCCCGAACCGGGCAGAAAGTCCTGGCACGCGGTGTGGCCGACCTCGCCCTGCCCCACGGTGGCAGGAACGCTGACCTGCCGGCCTCCGGGGACGTCACCCACATCACCGCTGCCAGCCGGCCGAATGCGCCTCACCGCAGGATTCCGCCACCGGTTGGGTCCGCCGCTCATGGCGGGGCGACCTCCACCCACCGCACGAAACGGCCCTCGCCACGCTGTCCGGCGCCACGCGCGCAGGCGAGTGCGTCCATCACCTGTGTGCCGCGACCGTGCTCCAGCGCAGGGCGCTCGGGGCGGACCGCCGCCGGGCCGCCGTCGGTGACCTCCACACGCACCATCGACCGTCCGTCACGGGAGAACATCTGCCAGGTGATACCGAGGTCCGGCAGGGCGTAGCAGACGGCGTTGGTCACCAGCTCGGAGACGACCACCTCCACCCGGGCGCCATAGTCCCCGCTCAGGCCCCAACGGTTCAGCAGGCACCGGGTCAACCGCCGAGCCCGGGCCGGCGAGGAGACCGAGTGCGGGAGCGGACAGGTGAGCGACCGCGACGGCTGGATGGCGGCCGGGCGGCCGGCTCGGCTCTCCCTGCTACTGCCGCAGGCAGCGGTCCCGCCCTTCTCACGGACCGGCTGCTCCGGCATTCCGGCTCGATTCGGGCTCCTCTTGCTCTTCATCGTTCTCACAACACGTCATGTACAGGGTCCGACTCGGCGGGGATCGACCCCAGCCGCCCGGCCCGGTCGTCCTCGGACGCCTTGTACAGCTCCTGCCGAGTGTTCATCACGAACGGGCCGCAGACGGCGACCGGCTCCCTGGGCGGCTTACCAACGAGCACCAGCACCTCCGATTGGGGGCTGCGGCTGTCCTGTTCGGCGGCAGCCGCGACCGTGACCACGCCGCAGCCCCCGTACACGGCGATCTGTCCCTTGCGGGCGGGACGCGGTCCCGCGCCCACTGACCCCGAGCCGGGCAGCGCACACGCCGGCGCATTGAAGTCCGGCCGCCACGGCGGCCGCAACCGGGCGCCGCGCGACGGGTACACATGCGCAAGCGAGATCGGCGCGCGGGTGATGCCCGGGCCCGTGCGCCCGCCCATCTCGCCGGCGATCACCCGCGGCAGCGCGCCACCGTCCGCGGAGCTGAGTGGTGCCGCCTCGCCCCGGCGGATGTCCCCATAGCGAGGCGGGGCCGTCTTCAGCCGGGACGGCAGGTTCACCCACCACCGGACACCGTGGAACAGGCCCGCCGAAACCTCCCGCACCTCCCGCTCCACCACTGCGGGGGCCGCTTCCGTGACCATTGGCAGGACCAGGATGTCGTCCACGGTGATCGCCGGCATAACGACCTCTTCCTTCGTCGGATGTTCCTCCCTCACGAACGATGATTGCGCAAGCAATATTTCTCGTCGTGCGGAGCCCACCCTGCCGCACCGACACGGTGCTGATCACGGGCACAGACGACGAGCCGACCGGCGGCGCGAGACCTCACAAGCCCACCAACCCGGGAAATGCCCAGCTCAGACGCCCAACTCAGAGGGCGGAGCGCCCCGGGAATATGCCCGCCCGCACGGCGGTTTAGATGCTTGCGCAACCATTTATAGGCGCAACGGGCCGAGTGCAAGGCCCCGGCGCACCAGCGCCCGAGCCACTCCCCCGGACCGACACACATACATGTGGAGACGACATGACCACCGAGAACAGCTACCCGACGAACCGGCTTACGCCCGAGAACACGGGCATCCTGCTCGTCGACCACCAAGCGGGCCTGATCCTGGGCGTGCAGGACCACGACCAGAACGAGGTCCGGCGCAACGCCCAGGCGCTCGCCCGGGCCGCCAAGGTCTTCGGCCTGCCGATCGTCGCCACCACCTCGGCGTCGCAGGGTCCCAACGGGCCGCTGCTGCCCGAGCTGGTCGCCGAACTGCCCGCCGACGCACCGGTCATCCACCGCAACGGCGAGGTCGACGCATTCGACGACCCGACGTTCGAGCAGGCCGTGCGCGCCATGGGCAGGCCCAACCTGATCGTCGCCGGCGTGATCACCGACGTGTGCCTGATGTTCGCCTCGCTGTCAGCCAAGGCACGCGGCTACAACGTCCACGCGGTCTTCGACGCCTCCGGCACCACCAACGTCCTCGCCCGGGAGACCTCCCTGCTCCGGCTCCAGGAGGCAGGCATCACCCTCAACAGCACGGTCGGCGTCATCTCCGAACTGCTGAGGGACTGGAAGACCCCGGGCGGCGCCGGCACCGCTGAGATCTTCAGCCAGCTCGCCATGCCGTTCTATGGTGCGGTGACGGCCGGCCACGCAGCCGCCAGCGCTACGCCCGCCCAGGCGTAAAGCCCCCTCCCGGGCCCGGTCGCAGCCACGACCGGGCCCGGCCACAACGTGGCTTCGTTCACCTCTGATGGTTCTGGCTCAGCTCTTGTGGTGCCGACACGGTGAGTGACGGCTGGAGCCTTCTGGGCGGCACGGGAAGTTGCCCGAAATCACCCCGTGGGCGAGGTAGTTGGGCTGATATTTCGGGGCCGTGGAAGAGATCGTGCTCCGGCTGGAGGAGCTGTTGTTCCCTTCGATCGCGGACGTCGTCGCGGTTGCTGTCGGTGGACGTGAATATCGAGATACTGCGTGTGACGCGCAATGCACTGCGGCAGGCGCCGCCTGCCGAGGATCCGGACATGGTCCAGCCGGGTTCACGGTTTCCACCTGCGGTTTCCCGCCGATGTTCCCAGTGCCGGACGAAGCGTTGTACCCAGGTTGCGGGTCCGCCGGTTCACCTGCGGGAACAAGGAGATCGCTCCTCCGAAGAACGCCCGATGCCGACGGAGATCGGCGTCCTTGAGGACAATCGGTAACTCCGCAATGACATCGTGGTGTTCCTGGCCGCTTTCCAGCACAGCTCCCGCCGCAGCCTTGCGCCCAAGAGTGTTGAGCAGCTCGCGCATCGTCTGGATGTCCAGCCCGAACTTGGCCAGCTCAGGCACTCTTGAGGCACGGCACGGCATGGCGTGTGCTTGCTCGCGTTGTACGCCGCCCGGTCGGCGACCCTGTACACCCCAGCGGGGCGGCATGCCGATCGAACCGTAGGCCGCCTCCGGCACCAGCCGTCCCATCGCCCGCAACAGCAGGAACGCGCTCCCCCGCCCGCCATGGGTGGGTCCGACATCCGTGCCACCTGTCTGGCAGAATGATGCATACGCATGCAAGGAGGAGGCGGACGATGCCGCGGACCGGATCTGCGAGCAGCTCCCGGGCGTTCAAAGTCGGGGTGTGGCGGTCACTGATGGAGGTTCACAACTCCGTGCTCCGCGAGATCGAGCATGAGCTCGCGGAACGCCATCGCCTCTCGATCAGCGAGTTCGACACCCTGGTGAACATCCCGCTCGACGGCACGCGCCTGCGCGAACTCAAGGACCGGGTGGTCCTGACGCAGAGCGCGGTCAGTCGCTTGTGCGACAGGCTGGCCGACCGCGGCCTTGTCACACGCTCACGGCTGGAAGAGGACATGCGTGGCGCAATGATCCATCTCACCGACGCAGGGCGGAAACTGCTCCGCAACGCTGCCCGTACCAATGCCGAGGTGGTGGAAAGGGCGTTCGCCGACCGGCTGACACAGACCCAGCTGGACTCGCTGCGTGAAATCCTCGACCAGCTGAGCACGGAGCAGGGCCGCCCGACGGGTTGCGACATCACCGGGTGACGTTGCGGCGGGAAGCAAACCGGTGCTCCCGGGCTCTCTCCCTCCGTACTCATCCGGGTGTGGCCGCCTGGAGGGCCCGTTCCGGACTGCTCACGGAACTGCAGCAACAGCCTCGACAGTGGTGCGGCGCGCGCGACAAGCACGTCGACAACTTCCGGCGGCCTGTCTGCTCTCCACGCTTGCGAGCTGCGGCCGCCTCCTTCGCGATTCGGGGTTTCCCCACGCCCGGCGCTCCACGAGTCCGATGATCCTGAAGATCGCTGAGGTGGCCGATTCAAGGGGCAGGATCTCACCGGCACCCAAGACCACACGTGTCAGGCGATGTTTTTTGACGTCTGGGCGCTGATGGCGACCGTGCCGGCCCGTACCAAGTTCGTGTATGCCCGGGCTTCAAGCCGTCGCCGGAGGCCATCACGGAGGTCACCAACCTGCTGGCACCTGGGGCGCCCGGCGCTGAGCGGTCGTATGCGCTGTTGATGGCCGGGACGCCTCCCGCACATCCGAGGCGCCCCGACAGGCCGGCTGCTGATGCCGGCATTAGCTGCGCGGTACGTCCTTGACGAACACGATCCCGTCGTTTCCGGCCAGGTGGGCCGGGTCAAGTGGGGAGTAGCCGTAGTAGGGGGACACGCGGGAGGCGGGCCGCGTGTCGCCGAGGGCGGTGGCCAGCCGGGGGGCGTCGACGACATAGCGGTCCTCCGGGAGCGCGTACAGGAGTCCTTCGACGGTGTCCGGTGGCGGGGTGTCCACTCCCTGGTGCCGGATCGTGCCGAGGGCCGTGGCCAGGAAGGCATACTCCTCGCCCAGATGGGCGCTCACGAGCGCGCCGGCGCTCCACCACTCCAGCAGCGGCTGGTCCCACATGCGCATCGTGCTCTTGTCTCGCTGGAGATGGCTGTTGTGGGCGTGGCCCAGAGTCGGGTTCCGTTCGGCGACGGCGAGGAGGTTGTCGGCCATCATCGAGTCCCGCAGCCCGATCAGCCGCGTCATGCGGGCCGGTGAGGTATCGGCCATCCAGAAGTGGTAGCGCAGCAGGCCGGTGGCGGTGCGCCCGTACAGGCGCGCCCGGTCCCAGTCGTCCCGCGAGGTCGCCGTGATCAGGTACGGCGCCTGCGCGTCCAGCAGCGCCACCAGATCATCGGCGAGCAGCCGCAGCTCCCTGGCCTCGGCCGACTGCCCCACGGACTCGGCCGGGTCCATCATCGCGGCGGGATTGGTCCACCGGTCGTCGGCGCCGAGCAGGCGGTCGAGGGTATCCGCGGTGCACGGGAGCAGATCCGCGTCCACCCGGGCCGATAGGCAGCCGTGGAGTGCGGTGAGGACCTGCCGGGGGCTCGCGGCGCCGGTGATCTCCAGCGGGCCGTCGAAACCGGCGAAGCGGAGCCGCTCGGACGCGGGCCGGCCGTCGTTGTGGGCGCGCATCCAGCGCACAAGCTCGCGGTTGGCCGCGGAGGTGCCCCAGCCATGGCTGAATCCGTGCTCCATGACCTCGTCGAGAGTGCCCGTGCCCGAGGTGACGTAGTCGTCCACGACCAGGCCCATCATGCAGTCGCTCTCGATCGCGATCGTCCGGTAGCCCTCCTGCTCGACGAGCTGCCGGAAGAGCTCGTTGCGCAGGTCGAGCAGGGTTTCCTCGCCGTGAGTTGGCTCGCCCAGGGCGAGCAGCCGGGGCCGGGCGGGGAGCAGCCTCATGAGGGCGGCGGCGTCGACGGCATGGGCGACGTCCTTGATGTCTGTAGCCATGCATTCAACGGTATCGTTGAACCTTCGGTTGAAACTTCTCCGCGATATCGTCAGTCCCATGGGGAAAAACCTTCAAAACGGCGAGCGACTCAGGCCGATTGATCTGGCGCGCGGGCACGGTCTGTCCACGCAGGCAATCAGGAACTACGAGGAGGCCGGCATCCTTCCGGCCGCCGGTCGCACACCCCACGGCTACCGCACCTACACCTCGCTGCACGCGGGAGCCCTGCGCGCGTTTCTTGCCCTGGTGCCCGGCCACGGCCACCGGACAGCGACGTCGATCATGCGGGCCGTGAACCAGGGCACGGTCGATGGGGCGTTCCGCCTCATCGACGAGAGCCACGCCCAACTGCTCGACGACCGGCAGACCCTCCAGGCCGTGGAGAGCGCCCTCCGCGACCTGGAGCCCACCACGGCGCCCGGGCTCGGTGTGGGGTCCGAGCCAGTGTCCGGGCCCGGCGGCACGTTCATCGGGCCGCTGGCGGGGAAGCTCGGAATCCGGCCCGCGACGCTGCGCAAATGGGAGCGCGCCGGGCTGGTGCGCCCGCGCCGCGACCCGCTGACCGGGTACCGCGTCTACGACGAGGCCGACGTACGGGACGCCCGGCTGGCCCACCAGCTCAGGCGGGGCGGCTACCTGCTGGAGCAGATCGCCCCGCTGATCACCCAGGTACGGGCGGCCGGCGGGCTGGAGCCGCTGGAGGCCGCACTGTGCGACTGGCGCGGCCGGCTGTCCGCCCGCGGGCGGGCGATGCTGACCGGGGCCGCCGAGCTGGAGGCGTACCTCCGCGAGCGCGAATGAGGCTTCGGCCGCCGGCCGAAGAGAACAAGGGTCACCAACGGTTCCGTCCCGGCTGACCCGTCCGCCGATGTCGGCCTGGTCCTGGGCTGAGCCTTACCCCCCGAAGTTGCAGCGCAGCGCCGACGCCCAGGACGCCCAATTCCGAGTGGAGTACCGCCGCCGCTTCCACAAGCCGCCTGGCGCCGTGCCGCGCAGGACACGTCCTCGAACTGTGCCCGGAGGGTCAGATCCTGCCGGCATGGTCCAGATCGACCAGGAGACGCTCCACGTCGGTCATAAGGGATCCGTAGACATGCCAGGCACCCGGCTTGACCAAAGCGCCCCGGCCGATGAGGTCGGTCATGGTGTCGTGCCACGCCCGGGCACGGTCGATTGCCGCACGCAGTCCCTCACGGGCTTCCGCCGGGCAGGCTGCGCCGTCGACCTCGACGAACGCCTCGACTGCCTGCCCTGCCAACTTGAGCATCTCCGCGTACCGATCGAGGAACTGCTGTCCCAGGTGGTGGTCGGTGTGGGTGTCGTCCACATTGTCGGCCAGCGTTCGAGCAATTCCGCGGACCTGGAGAGATACGCCATGCAATGTGCTGAGCATGTCACCGTAAGTCACAGGCCGGCGCTGCGGATGCACCGCCCAGCAGGTGTTCCAGCGCAGACTCTCCTGCCCCTGTTGCACACGCTCGCGCGCGTCCGCGACCCGCCGCCCCAGACCCCTCCCGTCCTCCACCCAGCCGTGCGCGCGGGCGGCATGCTGCCGGTCCCTCAGCCCGTGGCCCATGTCGCGCAGCAATGCCCCCATGACCCGGGCGAGGTCTCGAACCGCGTCATCGGATTCGTCCAGATGTATCGGCGGCATGATCAGCGCGTTCACCGCAACGCCCATCACCGCGCCGCTCAGTGCCGCGATCGCCGTCAGAACGACGTGCCCGACCGGAGCCGCGGCCGCGGCGGTGAGCGTGAGAACCGCCGTCGATGCGACCTGGAGCCGGTCGTCGGAAGCTCGGCTCCCGGCCGCCACCAAGGCGATCCCCACGATGCCCGCGATACTCCCGGCGGTGGATCCCAGCAGCCAAACGGTGCCGAGAGCCAGCAGCACTCCTGCCGCACGGGTGGCCATGCTCCGCGCGGCCTGTGTCACAGAGCGGTACACCGTCGAGGCATTGACCATGAGCAATGCGGTGGCAACAGCCACGTAGGGTCGCTCCCCCGGCATCCAGAAAGTGGCGAACTCCCAGGCGAGCAGCGCCGCGATCAGGTTCTTGGCGCCGTGCACCAGGGCATGCCGCCCCCAACTGCGGCGGGTCGCTTCGACGAGTCGCATCAGCGGCGGCCGCAGGCCCAGTGACGATGGCGCCCGGCCTTGCCGCCGAGCAATGGTTGAAAATTGCACAATCCACAGAGTGGCACACTTTGCCCGGTTTGAGTGAGTGGTGTCCCCCACAGCAACTCGAGCCGGCCAACCAGCCAACAGGCCGACCACGCCGCCCCCACCGCGCCGTAGCGACCACCTCGCTGCACCGCACCAGCCGGGGACACGGAAGCCCAACATCGAATTGAAAGCGTTCAATTCTCGGTCGGCGCCGGCCGATTGAGCAGACCTCATCCATTTCCACTGGTCGCCCTGGTGCGGCCGGGGAAAAGGCTCGCACGCTCGTTGACGCACACCTCACACACCCCTACGTTCTGTTCTCATCGTGAATCGATTCACCAATACCGCTAGGGGTCGCTGTGATCAGTAGAAGGAACATCCTCGCGGGCGCCGCAGCCACGGTGGGCGCCGTGGCTGCCGGAGCCGGGCCGACCGTGGCCGCACCCGCGCCTGCCGCGGGACATGCGGGCAAGAGTGCCTTGCGGATCACCTCTCCGACTGTCGAGTACGTCCAGCAACCATTGGGCCTGGACACGACCCGTCCGCGCCTGAGCTGGCCGATGGCCTCGACCGGACCGGGGCAGCGACAGAGCGCCTACCAGGTGCGTGTCGCCTCGAGCGCTGCCGGACTGTCCCACCCGGACGTGTGGGACAGCGGCAAGGTCGTCTCGGGCGATTCCGTCCTCGTCCCGTACGCCGGCCCCCGGCTCAGGCCCCGTACACGCTACTTCTGGTCGGTGCGGGTATGGGATGCCGACGGCGGCGTCTCGGAGTGGAGCGCGGCGTCGTGGTGGGAGACCGCCCTGATGGACGCGTCGCAGTGGTCAGCGAAGTGGATCTCCGCTCCCGCGGCCCTCACGGACGCCCCGTCCCTGGAAGGCAGTTCGTGGATCTGGTTTCCCGAGGGCGAGCCCGCGAACAGCGCTCCGGCGGCCACCCGGTGGTTCCGCCGTACCGTCGACCTTCCGAACGGCATCACCGCGGCCACGCTGGCCATCACCGCGGACAACGTCTACGCCGTCTCCCTCAACGGCTCCGAGATGGCGCACACCGACCTGGAGACGGACCAGGAGGGCTGGCGTCGCCCGGCCGTCATCGACGTCCTCGACCACATACGCTCCGGCAACAACACCCTGGCGGTCGCCGCGACCAACGCCACGGCCGGGCCGGCAGGCCTGATCTGTGTGCTGGTCCTCACCACCGCCTCCGGCGAGAAGAAGATATTCACCGACGCCTTGTGGAAGTCCACGGACCGGAATCCGGCCGACGGATGGTGCGAGCCGGACTTCGACGACAGCGGGTGGCAGGCGGCAAAGGTGGCCGCCGCGTGGGGAGCCGGTCCCTGGGGCCGCGTCGTGCCGGTCGCGTCCGCCGCGAACCAACTGCGCCACGAGTTCCGGCTGCCGCACAAGAAGGTGAGCCGCGCCCGGCTTTATGCCACGGCTCTCGGCCTGTACGAGGCTCATCTCAACGGCCGCCGCGTGGGATGCGATCAGCTCGCCCCGGGCTGGACCGACTACCGCAAGCGCGTGCAGTACCAGACCTTCGACGTCACCAGCTCCGTCCGGCCGGGCACCAACGCGCTCGCCGCCTACCTGGCCCCTGGCTGGTACGCGGGCAATGTCGGCATGTTCGGTGCGCATCAGTACGGCGAACGCCCTGCCCTCCTGGCTCAGTTGGAGATCGAGTACGCCGATGGGACAAACGAACGCATCACGTCCGGGCCGGACTGGCGTGCCGCCTCGGGACCGATCATCTCCGCCGACCTGCAGTCCGGCGAGACCTACGACGCGCGGAAGGAGACGGCAGGGTGGACCTCACCCGGTTACGACGACCGGTCGTGGCTCGCGGTACGCGGCGCCGACAACGATGTCTCCGGGCAGATCGTCGCGCAGGTGGACGGTCCCGTGCGCATAGCGAAAGAACTCCCCGCCGAGAAGTTCACCGAGCCCGAACCGGGTGTCTTCGTCTTCGACCTGGGTCAGAACATGGTCGGCTCCGTGCGACTGCGCGTGTCCGGCGACGCCGGCACCACGGTGCGGTTGCGGCACGCGGAGGTCCTCAATCCCGACGGCACGATCTACACGGCGAACCTGCGGACGGCCGCCGCGACAGACACGTACACCCTCAAGGGGCATGGTGAGGAGACATACGAGCCGCGTTTCACCTTCCACGGGTTCCGCTACGTCGAAGTGACCGGGTTCCCCGGAAAGCCGTCGACGAGGTCGGTGACCGGACGGGTCATGCACACCTCCGCGCCGTTCACGTTCGAGTTCGAGACGAACGTGCCGATGCTCAACAAACTGCACAACAACATCACTTGGGGGCAGCGCGGCAACTTCCTCTCCGTCCCGACGGACACCCCCGCCCGTGACGAGCGGCTGGGCTGGACGGGCGACATCAACGTCTTCGCGCCCACGGCCGCCTACACGATGGAGTCGGCCCGCTTCCTCACCAAGTGGCTGGTCGATCTCCGTGACGCGCAGACGTCGGAGGGCGCGTTCACGGACGTGGCACCCATGGCCGGCACCATCGGCAACGGCGTCGCGGGCTGGGGGGACGCGGGTGTAACGGTCCCCTGGGCCCTGTATCAGGCGTACGGCGACCGGCAGGTCCTCGCCGACGCGTGGCCGTCCGTCCAGGCCTGGCTGAACTATCTGGAGAGGCACAGCTATGGGCTTCTACGGCCTGCCGACGGATACGGCGACTGGCTGAACGTGTCGGACGAGACGCCCAAGGACGTGATCGCGACCGCCTACTTCGCGCACAGCGCCGACCTGGGGGCGCGGTTCGCAACGGAGCTGGGCAAGGATCCCGCACCCTGCGCCGACCTCTTCGCACGCGTACGCAAGGCGTTCCAGAGTGCGTACGTCGCGTCCGACGGCAAGGTGCAGGGCGACACGCAGACGGCCTACGTCCTCGCACTGTCCATGAACCTGGTGCCGGATACCTTGCGCAAGGCGGCAGCCGATCGTCTCGTGGCCCTCATCGAGGCGAAGGACTGGCACCTGTCGACGGGTTTCCTCGGCACTCCGCGGCTGCTGCCCGTCCTCACCGACACCGGTCACACCGATGTCGCCTACCGGCTGTTGCATCAGCGCACCTTTCCCAGCTGGGGCTATCAGATCGACAGGGGTGCGACGACCATGTGGGAGCGCTGGGACTCCATCCAGCCGGACGGCGGTTTCCAGACCCCGGCGATGAACTCCTTCAACCACTACGCCTACGGCTCGGTGGGTGAGTGGATGTATGCCAACATCGCCGGAATCGCCGCGGGCCGGGCCGGCTACCGGCAGGTCGTCATCCGGCCCCGCCCCGGTGGGGACGTCACCTCCGTCCAGGCCACGTTCGCTTCCCCCTACGGTCCGGTGTCCACCCGCTGGCAGCAGCGGTCCGGCGGCTTCACGCTGTCGTGCAGCCTGCCGCCCAACACCACCGCCGAGGTGTGGATTCCCACGAACCGCCCCGACCGTGTCGAGCGCACGCACGGGACGTTCGTACGCGCGGAGGACGGCTGCGCGGTGTTCGAGGTCGGTTCGGGAACGCACAGCTTCGCTGTGTGACAGGTGGGCAGTCCGCCCTTCGGCCCGGAGGTGCTGAGGCCCGGAGTGCGGACCGCTCCACTGCGGGCGAGGCTCGGACACCGGGCCGGCGCATCGGCGTACCGGCCTGCGCTCGGCCGAGCGCAGGATCAGGAGGGCTCGGACGCACCTGCGTACGGGTTGCGTCGTGGCCTGCCTCGAGGACCGGTCTGAACCGCCTGCTGTCCGGCCCCTGGGGCACCCGGATCATTCAGATGTCGGCGCGGGCAGCCGATGTGCTGCGGCGAACGCCCCGTCGTGGTGCACAAGTGCCGCCGTGTCCTGGTGGATGGCGCCGGATTCGACCTCGCCGACGACGAGGAGATGGTCACCGACGCGCTGGCGCAGGGTCACTCGGGCGGTGAGCCAGGCGGGGGCGTCGTCGAGGACGGGGAGACCGTCGTCGTACGGCGTCCAGGCCACGCCGTCGAAGCGGTTGATGCCGCTGCGCGCGAACTGTTGTGCCAGCGCGGCGTTGTGCGTGCCGAGTACGTGGACGGCGAACCGGTCGGCGTCGTGCACGGCCTGCGCAGCGGATGCGCCGAGTCCCACGTAGAAGGAGACGAGTGGCGGTTGAAGGGACACCGAGGTGAACGAGGTGGCCGTGAACCCTGCGGGGCCGGGGACGGTGATCACCGTGACCCCGGCTGCGTGGCGGCGCAGTGTGCGGCGGAGTATCTCGTCGGTGGCGGGTGTAGCGGGTGCTTCTGCGGGGTGGTCGGTGGAGATGGTCATGCCGGTTCCCTTCGTGTGGTGGGGCGCCGGAGCCCCGCCGGAGTGGGCGGCGGGGCCCCGCTCATGAGGCGTCGTGTGCGCTGGTCCGGTGACGGGGCAGCGTCAGGTCCTGGGGTCTGCGTCCATGGCCAGGATCGGACGTAGCCCGGTGTCGGCGCGCAGCCGCTCGAGCCATACGACGATGTGGGCGGCGGTAGTGCGGTGCGAGGCGTCGTTGAGGACGTCGTGCCGGCCCTCGTGCAAGACGCCGAAGGTGGCGCTCGGCAGACGATTTGCGAGGGTGCGGGCCTGTTCGAGGGGTGCCAGCGGGTCGGCGGCGCCGTGCAGGATCAGGGCGGGCAGGTCGGGGTGGGCGTCGCGCAGGAGGTGGTCCGGCACGGGCGTGGAGAACCGGCCGCGTGCGAAGTTCACGGCTTCGGTGGGTTTTTGACGGTGCGTCGGGCAGGCCGTGCGTGCGTCGAGTTCGGGCCAACGCCGGTACGGCGGTGCCCTTCTCGTCGAGCTTGGTCAGGCCCGCGTAGACGAGAGAGAGGGAGTGCACGTCCCAGCCCGCCGAGGAGGTGACGAGGTCCCATGAAGTAGGCAGGTCCCAGCCCCACTTGAGCGTGCCCTGTCCGGTTCCGCCGGCCGATGTGAACTGCCCTCCGCAAGCGGTGAGGGCCAGCGCCGCACCGGCGCCGAGGGAGAGCCCCAGGAAGGATCGGCGGCCGCGCGTTGTCCGCGCCCGGGCGGCGTCGGCGGACGGTGCATGAGAAGGAAGGGAGGGCGGATGCGACATGGGCGTGCACCTTTCTGGGCCGTTTTGGTCGCGTGCAGGCGCGGCCGGGGCCAGTGGGCGCCCGGTCGGCGATGCGGGCGCGGGAAGCGGAGCAGGGCGGGGTGAAGGGCGGGGGGCGAGCGGTGGGGCCGATTGCTGCCGTCGCCGCGGGCCGGCCGGGGACGACGGCGTGCTGGACCACCTGGGGAGAACCGGGGGACCGACAGACCGGGTCTCACTGCCGTGACACGGCACTTGAGAGCCTGAGTGATTCAGCTGCGGCGCTCGGGATGTCGACGTCCGGGGAGCCTGCCACGGCACTCCCCGCCCCGCCGTCGAGCTGCGGCGCGGGAGAGCTACCGCACGTCGAAACGGTGAGCGGACTCGCCTCGGCAGACCCCGAGGGCGGCGGAAGGAACTGTGCCGTCAGTCGGGTCAGCGACAGAGTGCGCTGGAGGTGCGCCGATAGTCCACGTAGCGGCAGACCACGCCGGGGTGCAGCGGATGCATGCCTCGTATCCTCACGTCACGCCGCCGTCATGTCAATGGACACCTGAAGGTGTCTCATTGGCCGAGACCCCGGCGACCTGCATCTTTACCTGAACCGCTGGGGGCTGCGCAGGATTTGACCCCGTGCGGGAAGACCGCCGGCACGCCCAGGTGCTGCGGTCAGGGCAGGGAGCCGGAGCGCAACGCCGGATGACTGCGCGCTTCGTCGGGGTGGAGCCACAACGGCCCGTTGGCCGTCGCGAGTTCGACCGCACCGGGCGGCGGGGCACCCTCGACGGTCAGCAGTTCCAGTTCGGGCCGCGTCAGGCTGCGCCGGCGGGCCATGGCCTCGCACGCGGACAGCCGGGCGGGCGCGGGCAACGGCTCGTCGGCAGCGGCGGCTGCGGCTTGCAGGTACTGCTCCAGGGGGCGCCACCCCGGCACGCAGACCTGTCCGCCCGGTCACTCGAAGAGCAGGGTCGGCAGTGCGTACCGGCACCCCTCCCCCACTTCCTTCACCCGGCCCGGATGGGGACCGGGACCGTCCAGGTCGCGCACCTCACGGATCGGTCTGCGGGTTTCGGCCCAGTCCTCCCGCACGGCGACGCGGGCCGCTTTCATCGCCCGGCCTTCCAGCAGCCGTTCGACATCGAGCCCTTGAACTCCCTTCAGCACACCGGCCATCGTCTGGAGCGAATCCGCGGGTCTGCCGAGGATGAACGTCGTCTCGCGCAGCCTGCGCAGCACATGCTCGGCCACCGACTCCCCCTGCTCCTGTGCCGCCTTGGCGGCGAGCGAAGCCGGCCAGCTCGTCCGTGTCAGCCATTGCAGCCGGGCCGCGTAGGGCGCCCGCGTGTGGGCGGCCACGCCCTTGACGAAGCCCTCGTACCAGCGGGCCTCGGCATCCGGATCTGGCGCGGGGTCGTCGTCCTCGTCGAAGAGGATCCCGAACACGCGGCGCCATTCCAGACGCGGCGAAAGACCCTGTCGCAGCAGTCGGAAGACCGGTTCCGAGCCCCAGGCCCACGGGCATGCGGGATCGGTGTATTCGGTCACGCGCACGACCGGTGACCCGCCGAGCGCAGCGTGCGGCGATCGCCCGTTCACGCCGACACGCCCGCTGCCGCTTCGGGCGCCCTGCCGCCCTCGCCGCCACTGACCGCTTCGCCGCTCCTTGCGAGTTCCCCGATGGTGGCTCGCTCGAAGAGGGCATACGCGGCCGACTCGGTGTCGCGCCACAGGTCCGCCACCCGACGGCCTGCACCGCGGTACTCCAGCGCCCTTGGCCGCTCGCCACGCACCGTGAAGAACTCGCCGTCCACCGCCGTCATCACCTCGGCGACTGTGATGGCGTCCGCGTCACGCCCGAGCCAGTAGCCTCCCTCGCATCCACGCCGACTGCGCACCAGACCGGCCGAACGCAGATCACGGAAGACGGACTTGAGGAATCGGAACGGGATCTCCTGCGCAGAGGCAATGCCCTCGCAGGTGAGGGGCCGCGCACTGTCCGCGGCGAGCTCGACGAGCGCCCGCACCGCGTAGTCCGCCTTCGCCGAGATCTGCATGTGCACCGTCTTCCCAAAGTGTCGGTCACGTCTCGCGCCACCGCACCGACCGGATGACCCGCACCAAAAGGCCGTCCGGGAAGACCAACCCAAGAAGTCGTATCGGAAGGCCGAAAGACCAGCGCAGCGGCAATGGACACATCTTGACATCCATTCGGCCGTCTCTCTACGGTCGGCTCAGGATCTTGCGCATGCCCCGCATCGAGCGAGCCGTCGGCTGCGACGGTCCACCACCGCCACCGGCCCCAACACCGGCGAGCGGCCGCCGCGTTCCAGACACAGCTGCCGACAGCCCGCCCACGACGAGCAGGAATCCCATGGCCCCGCATCCGCACCCTTCCGCCTCTCCCGATCCGGAGCCGGCTGCTGCTTCCCGCACCGCCGCCGAGCACGACGCCTTCCATCCCGACCTGCCCGGGCACGGCAATGTCACAGCTCTGCCACTGCGGGCCCGACTGCACCACATCCGCGCCGACGCGCTGGACGACGGCACCGCGCAGACCGGCGGCATGCGGCGGTTCGCGGCAATCAGCGGGAGCTCCGTCGGATCGGAGCGCATCTGGATGGGCCAGACCCATGTCGCCCCGGACACCGCTTCCTCCAATCACCATCACGGCGCATCGGAGACGGCGATCCATGTCGTGAAGGGGCACCCGGAGTTCGTCTTCCTCGACGACTCCAGCGGCAGCCCGGAGGAGATCCGCCTACAGACCGCCCCCGGCGACTACATCTTCGTGCCGCCCTATGTCCCGCACCGCGAGGAGAATCCGAGTCCCGACGAAGAGGCGGTCGTGGTCATCGCACGCAGCACACAGGAGGCGATCGTGATCAACCTGCCGGAACTGTACGTACTCGACAAGGAACCGCCCGCCGGGAGCCGACGCCCCTGATTCCCGTCCTGAGGAACCCTGGACAGGCCAGTTCACAGGCAGGGTGGCCCATGGCACCTGCCGCTGGATGACCGTCTGCTGCCGGTCACTGCGTACCGGCCCGCGCCGAGCACACCTTCGCCCGCATGAAGACCTGGAAGATCGACCGCGACCCCGGTCTCGAAGACGACAGCGTTCACCGCGCCATGCTCGGCACCCACGCGCGACACAACCCCGTCCTCGCCGACTGGACGGGCATGCTCGGACTGCCATGGACCACGTCCGCACCGGCTCGAAGATCAGTTACGGCCCGTGCGGAAGCTCAGTACCGAAGTAGGCAGCGAAGAACTCGGCTTCATCAGGTGTTTTCCCGACTGCGATGGCCGCCTCGGGAGAGACCCCGTCCACCTCGTAGGTCGTCGGTCCTCCCGATGCGTGCCCGGACGCCGCATTCGTCCGCCTCTCGTACGGGCAGGCCCGTGCTCCGCTCGATGAGCACACCTCCGTCGCCGGGCCGGGCCACCCCGGTGAGATCGGGCCCGGCCGGCGACTGCACTACGACCTCCCGCCCCGTCGCCGTGGTCGCCGACCGTGTGACGCGCAGGGTGAACCCGACGGCGGCGGTCCCGGCACCACGTGTCCGTTCAGGCCCACACATGCCCGAGTCTGTTTACATTGCCGAACCGTGAGCGTAATCTGACCGCGAAACCACACAGTCGGGCATGGAACGGATTCAAAACAACATGTATGCACCGGAGCGGCAGCAAGTAATCCTCCGCCTCGCCCGCGAGAGCGGCCGGGTCGATGTGCTGTCCCTGGCCGAGGAGTTCCAGGTCACCGCCGAGACCGTGCGGCGTGATCTGAAGACCCTCGACCGGGCCGGGCTGCTGCGGCGCGTCCATGGCGGTGCGATCCCGGCCGGGCGGCTCGACTTCGAGCCCGAGCTCGCCGAGCGCGATGCGGTGGCCGTCGATGAGAAGGAGCGCATCGCGGCCGCCGCGCTCGGCGAGCTCCCCACCGACGGCAGCGTGATCATCGACGCGGGCAGCACGGCCGCCCGACTGGCCGCGGCCATCCCGCTCGACGCCCACCTCACCGTGGTCACCCACGCGCTGCCGGTGGCCGCCCGGCTCGCCGACCACCCCGGCATCGCGCTGCATCTCGTCGGCGGCCGGGTCCGGCACCGTACCCGTGCCGCTGTCGATGCCTGGGCTTTGAACGCCTACAGCGAGATCAACGCCGACGTCGTCTTCCTCGCCACCAACGGCTTCTCGCCGAAGGGCGGACTGACCACGCCGGACCTGGCCGAGGCCGCCGTCAAGCGCGCGATGATCTCTGCCGCCCGGCGGGTCGTGCTCCTGGCCGACTCCGCCAAATTCGGCCAGGAACACTTCGCCCGCTTCGGCGACCTCGCGCAGGTCGATCTGCTCATCACCGACACCGGACTCGGCTCCGACGACGCCCTCGCCATCGAAGGCCAGGGCACGGAAGTAGTACGCGCATGATCCTCACCGTCACCCCCAATCCAAGCCTGGACCGTACGTACGAGCTGCCCGGGTTGACCCGCGGTGCCGTGCTGCGGGCCACGGACGACCGAGTCGACCCCGGCGGCAAAGGCATCAACGTCTCGCGCGCGGTCGCGGCAGCCGGCCACCGCACGATCGTTGTCGCACCGCTCGGCGGGCCTGAGGGCGCACTGCTCGCCCGGCTGCTCGGCGAACACGGCATCGAGGCGGCCGGAGTACCGATCGCCGGCAGCACCCGTATCAACGTCACGCTCGTCGAACCCGACGGAACGCTCACCAAGGTCAACGCGGTGGGCCCGGAGATCACCGTGGCCGAGGCGGAGGCCCTTCTGGATGCCGTGCAGAGCCGGTCTGCCACCACGGACTGGATCGCCTGCTGCGGCAGTCTGCCCCGTGGGCTGCCTCCGCAGTGGTACGCCGAGCTGGTGGCCCGGAGCCACCGCGCCGGGGCCCGGATCGCCCTCGACACCTCCGGCGCGGCACTGACCGCGGCGCTGCGGGAGCGCCCCGATGTGGTCAAGCCGAACGCGGAGGAGCTCGCCGAGGCCGTCGGTCGCCCGCTGGCGACGGTGGGCGACGCCGTGAAGGCGGCTGAGGAACTGCGCGAGCGCGGTGCCCGATCCGTTCTGGCCAGCCTCGGGGCCGACGGCCAGTTGCTGGTCGACGGTTCGGGTACCTACTTCGGCACCGCCCGGGTGGACACGGTCCGCAGCAACGTCGGAGCGGGCGACGCCTCCCTCGCGGGCTTCCTCGCCGCGGATGGAAAGGGCCCGGCCGCGCTCGCCGCGGCGGTCGCCCACGGCGCGGCGGCGGTGCAGTTGCCGGGCAGCGTCATGCCGACCCCCGCGGAACTCGACCTGTCGGCGGTCACCACGACCACCGACATCCCCCTGGACCGACCCCTGACGGAGCCGACTTCATGACTGCCGTGCATTCGCGGCCCAGCACGCACCGCCCCGAGTCCCCCCGAGCCGCCCACAGGACGGTCCACGAGCAAGGAGCCCCGCGATGAGTGAACTGATCACCGCGGAACTGGTCGATCTCGATCTGTCCGCCGAGACGAAGTACGACGCCGCCCGGTCACTGGCCAAGCGAATGGTCACCGAGGGCCGCGTCACCGACCTCGACGGCTTCCTCGCCGACGTGGCCGCCCGTGAGGCACAGATGCCGACCGGTCTGGACGGCGGCATCGGCATCCCGCACTGCCGCAGCGAGCACGTCACCGCGCCCACGCTCGCGTTCGGTCGTAGCGAGGGCGGCATCGACTTCGGCGCGGCGGACGGCCCCGCCGATCTGATCTTCCTGATAGCGGCGCCTGCCGGGGCCGACGACGACCACCTCACCATCCTCTCCGCCCTGGCACGACGGCTGATGGACCCGGACTTCACGGGCGCACTGCGAGCGGAGGGTGACCCGGGCGCGGCCGCGGCCCTGATCCGCGGCGAGGAGCCCGTTCCGCCTCCGGACACCTCGCCCGCGGACGGTGCAACAGCGGACGTCCCTGCCTCGGACAGCGGTGCAACGGCCGACGAACCCTTCCGGATCGTCGCCGTCACGTCATGTCCGACCGGCATCGCACACACCTACATGGCCGCCGAGTCGCTGGCAGCCGCGGCCCGCGCCGAGGGCGTGGTGCTCGACGTCGAGACGCAGGGCTCAGCCGGGTTCGAGAGGCTCGATCCGGCGCTCATCGCCACTGCCGACGCGGTCATCTGGGCGCATGACGTCGAGGTGCGCGAGAAGGCGCGGTTCGACGGCAAACCCATCGTCGACACCGGGGTCAAGGCAGGGATCAACCGACCTGCCGCGCTGATCGCCGAAGCCAGGCGGAAGGCGGAGCAGGGCGAGACCAGCACCGTCGCGGGCGGCGCCGCACAGCAGGGCGACGGAGCCGCCACCGGCGGTGACCACGCACACTTCGGGATCCGGTTGCGCACCTACCTGATGTCCGGTGTCAGTTACATGGTGCCGTTCGTCGCCGCAGGCGGCCTCCTCATCGCACTGTCGTTCGCCATCGGCGGCTACGAGATCGCCGGTGCCAAGTCCGTCGCGGACCACTTCGTCTGGGGAGAGGCCGACAGCTGGGCCGCTCTGCTGAACCAGATCGGCACCGCCGCATTCGCCTTCCTTGTGCCGGTGCTGGCCGGATACATCGCGTACGGCATGGCGGACCGGCCCGCGCTCGTCCCCGGGTTCGTCGGCGGTGCCATCGCACTCACCATCAACGCGGGCTTCCTCGGCGGCCTCGCAGCGGGTCTGCTCGCCGGTGGGGTGGTGATGGCGATCCAACGGGTGAAGGTCCATCCCACGCTGCGCGGCATCATGCCGGTGCTGGTGATTCCTCTGCTCGCCTCGGTGGTCGTCGGTTTCCTGATGTTCATCGTTGTCGGCAAGCCGATCGCCTCGCTCCAACGAGCCCTGACCGACGGCCTCAACGGGCTCTCCGGCTCGAACGCGATCATTCTCGGCATCGTCCTCGGCCTGATGATGTGCTTCGACATGGGCGGGCCGCTCAACAAGGTGGCGTACGCCTTCGCGGTCGGCGGCCTTGCCGACCCGACGCCCGGCAGCCTCAAGGTGATGGCCGCGGTGATGGCGGCCGGCATGGTGCCGCCGCTGGCCATGGCACTCGCAACCACCGTACGCGGCAGGCTGTTCAGCAAGGCCGAGCGGGAGAACGGCAGGGCGGCCTGGGTGCTGGGCGCGTCCTTCATCAGCGAGGGCGCGATCCCGTTCGCGGCGGCAGACCCCCTCCGGGTGATCCCGTCGGTGATGGCCGGCGGCGCGGTCACCGGTGCGCTGTCGATGGCATTCGGCTGCACACTGCGCGCCCCGCACGGTGGCATCTTCGTGGTGCCGCTCATCGGCGGTCCGTTCCTCTATCTCCTGGCCGTCGCCGCCGGTACGGCGGTCGCGACCGCCCTGGTCGTCCTCCTCAAGGGGATGCGCAGGACCACGGAGGCGCCGGCCCCGGCAACCGAAGAGCCCAGGATCTCCGTCGCCGCCTGACGCACTGACCCGTCACCCCGCTCCCCCACCACTACACAGGAGAGTTCACCATGCATCAGCGCACTGTCGCCGTAGGTTCCCGCAGCGGTCTGCACGCCCGCCCTGCCTCCTTGCTCGTCCAGGCAGCCACCCGGCAGCCGGTCAAGGTGACCATAGGCCGGGACGGTCAGAGCGCGGTCGACGCCCGGAGCCTGCTCTCCGTGCTCGGCCTCGCGGCCCAGCACGGCGATTCAGTGGTGCTGGCCGCGGAGGGCGACGGCGCGGAGGCCGCGGTCGAGGAGCTGGCCGCACTCCTCGCCCGCGACCTCGACGCCACGCCGTAACTTCCTGGAGGCGCACGGCGAACGGAGCACCCCCGGTGCGTGCGGCCGACAATGCCCTGTTCTGGAAGTCGCAGCAGTGACAACCGTCGACGACGCATGACGACTTGGCCTCGTCCTGCACACCGGCCCGCGCCTCATGGCATCCGTCGCCGTCGCGAGGGCCATGCCTGACCACCGACGCTGCCGGTCAATTCGGGCCTGGCAACTTCGCCCCGCTGGGTATCCGGCGGGGCGAAGTCGTGCGGCAGGTCCCGCCGCCCGGCCGGGCCGTACCGCATCCCCTCTTGCAGCACCTGCCGCATGCGATCCGTGCGCCGGAAGGAACTGAGAGGGCAGTGGCTGCGTGTCAGCCCACCACCCGCTCCGTCCGTGTCCCGCTCGATCCGGTCAGCCGCCGAGCGCATGCACCTCGCTCAGGATGGCGCGCATCTGCGGTCCCGACTTCTGCGCGTAATCGCTGCCCGTGTACCCCCACCAGTCCCAGCAGCCCTGCGGGTTGCCACGCAGCAGGCTGATGTCGGTCTGCGGGTAGAGGATCACCAGCCGCCCTCATGCTGCTCGGCGAACGTACGGTCGCGGAGGCCGAGCACCCGTTGCGCGGCGAGATCCTCGAAGACCTGTTGGGCGCCCCGCACCGCGACCCCGAAGGGCTGCGCCGCCGGGCCACGCTGGTCGGACTGGACCTGGAGCGTGACCATGTGGTGCTGGTGGCCCGGGGTGGGGACCCCGGCAGGCGGCGCCGCATCACGGAACTGGCGGGCGGCCATGCCACCCGGATCGGCGGGATCGCGGGCGAGTACGGCGGCAGCACCGTCGTCGTCCTGCCCGCCGTCGAAGACCCGGGCGGCGCCGCCCGTGCCCTCGCCGACGTGCTGACCGCCGGAATCGGACACCCCGTCACAGTCGGTGCGGAGCACGCGGCACCCGGCGCCAAGGCCGTCGTCGAGGCACACCGCGACGCCGCCCGCTGCCTGGACGTACTGATCGCGCTGGACCGCGCCGGCGAGGGTGCCTGCCGCGACCTCGGCATCCACGGAATACTGCTGGGCCCGGCGGGCCGCGACGAACTGGACCGCTTCGTCCGCCGCACGATCGGCCCGCTGGTGGAGCACGACGAGACGCGCGGCAGCGACCTGGTACGCACCGCACTCACCTACTTCGCCTGCGACGGCAACCTGAGCCGTATCACCACCGCCCTGTTACGTCCACGTCAACACGCTCTATCAGCGCATCGACCGGGTCTCGGCGCTGCTCGGCCCGCAGTGGCGCCACGGCGACCACGCGCTGCAGGTCCACCTGGCCCTCACCATGCGACGAACGGCCAGGTAGGCCCTGACGAGCTCGTGCATGGTCGGCGCGAGCTCATGTTCGACGAGCAGCGTCTACGGGGGCTGGTCATACGCCACGGGACAGAGGCGGATGCGGCCTTCGAACCGGGCCCTGTGGATCTACGGAGCCCACGGAGACCGAATGCGGGGCTGTCCTCACCGCCCTCGGCGTCACCCGGGACACGCTCGCGCCCGGTACTGCCATCGCCTCGGTGGGACGGCCGTGTCTGCTGGTCCCCCTCACCACCCGTTCCGCTCCCGCCACGCTCACGAAGGTGCACGGCGCGTGGGCCGGCCCCCGTGGGACAGCGATCCGGGGCGGCCGAGGTACCTGGCTGCCGCGCTACGTCGTCGTCGGCACGGGAGTCTCGCCGACGAGGTCGACTGCGGCCTTGGTGAGGATCGCGGAGGTGCCGACAACGGTCCCGGCCGGGCCGGCGTCGCCGGCTTCGGTGAGGACCGTGCGTTCACCGAGGAATGCGTACGTGCTCCGGTCGAAGACCCACTGCGTTTGCTGCCCGTTTGCCGTACGGGCGACGGCAACGCCTTCGCGTCCCGTGGCGTCGGCGGCCGCATGGATCACCGTGACCCCGGGGATCTGCGCGGCGGCCTTGTAGAGCGCGGCGCTGACCCGCGGTGGCGCCCAGGTCTCGGCCAGCAGGTCGCCGATCGCGGTGAATGCCCGCCGGTCCGGGTCCTGGCCTTCTCCGCGGGTCTCGTCCCGGATCAGCTTCAGCAGGGCGTCGGGGTCGGTGGGCAACGACGCGACGTACTCGTGGGTCGGGTTGCCGATCGACGGGCCCCTCTTGCCCGGGATGCTCGGCCGGGGCGTCGCCCCTGGGCCGTCGAGGTTGTGGACGGGTGCGTCGTCGCCCAGCCGGCTGTCGGGCTCGCCCTCCTCGCGCAGCAGGCCGGGGCGACTGCCGTCGGCAGACAGCCACACCTGCCGCCTGTGCGCGGGAGCCATGGTCACGGGGCCTCCTGCGGCGCTCTGCGCGGCGTAGGCGACCTTGCTCTCGATGTACACGAACTGGTCGGCGCGGACCGTCGGCTGCTTCGCGCCGACGGCGGCGAGCGCGATGCGGTCGAGGAGCTGTGTCACTTCGGGTGTGCTGGTGGCGCCGCCTCCCGTGACTGCGGTGGTGTCGCGCCCGGGGGTGTCCGCGAGATTCACCGCCACGACGCCGCCGACCGCCAAGGTGCAGGCGACAGCCGGCGCCACGAACCGGACCAGACGCCGGCGCCGGCGCGCGGCCGGGGTGGTGCGGTCGGGCGATTCGGCGTCGGCGGCCCTGCGCAGCAGTGCTTCCTTCAGCAGCAGTTCACGGTCGGGCCCCAGGCCGGGGACCGATGGCGGGGGCAACAGGTCGGCCGGATCCAGGCATTCGGTGTCCTCGGCCCGGTGGTGCGTACGGCGCCGCGGGGTGGTGTTCATCCGTGGTTCTCCTGCGTCAACGACCGGGCCGCGGGGATGCGGTCCAGTACTGGCTTGTCGGGGCTGGCGGAGGGTTCCGTGCTTTCCGCCGCAGATGGCCGTCCGGCTCCTGCCCGCGCAGTCGGCGGGCGCGTGGCGCGGGCTTCGGCATCGGTGAGCTCGCGCAGTCGGGTACGGGCGCGGGACAGGCGTGACCGGACGGTGCCGACCGGCACACCGAGTGCCTCGGCCGCAGCCGCGTAGTCCAGGCCGGCCCACACCACAAGGGTGAAGACCTCTCGGTCCCGGTGCCGCAGACGGGCCAGTGCGGTGTGCGCGGCGCGGAGTTGCTCGGCATCCGCGAGATGCGTGACGAGATCGTCGACGAAGTCCGGAATCGAGCCGCGTTCCGGGACGCGGGCGAGCGCGATCTCACGGCGTCGGCGTGCGCGTGCGTTGTGGCGCATGATGTTGGTGGCGATGCCCAGCAGCCACGGGCGCAGGCTGTCCCCCTCGGGGTGCAGTTTCTCCCGGCTGCGCCATGCCTCCAGAAAGGTCGCCGAGACGACGTCCTCGGCCTCCGCCCAATTGCCCGTCACTCGCAGGGCATACCGGTACAGCACCTGGGCGTGCCCGTCGTACAGCTCTCCCAGGGCGTCGCGGTCTCCGCGGCGGAGGCGATTCCTCATGAGTGTTTCCACACTCTGCTCTGCCGCGTCCGTTGCGCCGGTTCCGGTGACGTGCGCCACACATGCCGCCAGGGCCGCGACCTCCCACCCTGTGTGACGCAGCTCACGGGAACGCGGACGCCGGACAGCGCAGTGCAGGTCATGAACAATTCTTCCGTACCCCGCCGGAGCGTCCTGCGGACCCTGGCTCTCGCCGTCTCCCTGGTCGGCAGCGCGATGCCCGCATGGGACACCACCGCCTTCGCCGCAGAGCCGGAGACATACGCCCTCACCATCACTCACCTCGACCGCACCGGCAGCAGGACAGCGGACTACGCCACCACCGTCACCGGAATCTCCGGCCCGGGTGCCGGCGAGTCCGTCCAGCCGCACGACGCCTCCGGCACGACCACCGTGCGCCTGCCCAAGGGCCGGTACCTGCTGGACAGTTTCCTCACCACCGGCGATGGCGCGGACGGGATGGACTGGATCGTCCAACCGCGCCTCGACCTCGACCGCGACACCACCGTCACCGTCGACGCGCGGACCACCGCCCCCGTTGACGTACGTCCGCCCGACCGCACCGCGGGCTTCCTGCACGGCGGCATGTTCGTCGAGGTCACACACGGTGGCGCCACCCGCTTCATCAACCAGGTCATCGCCACTCCGAACCTGCGCGTCGCCCACCTGGGCCCCGCCGCCGAATCCGGCTCGGTGAAGCAGTGGTACGACGCGCACTGGACGACAGAGACCACCGGCTACGCGCTCGGCTACACCTTCACCGGCACCCGCGCCCTGACCGGACTCACCCGGCGCCCCTCCCCGAAGGACCTGGCCACCCTGCAGATCCGCGGCGCGGCCCGGCCGGGCACCGCGGGCACCGCGTCCATCGACCTGACACCGAGTACCGGAGTGACCGTCGGCGTCACGCAGAAACTGACCACCCCCGGCACCGCCACGTACCTGGTGACACCCGAACGCGGCACCTGGGACATCACCTACTGGGCCCCGGCTGCGCCCGGCGCGGCAACGAACCGCTACAGCGCCAACGGCATCGCTGTGCGCGCCGGGGCCACGACCACGTACTCCTTCGACAACGCCGTCTTCGGCCCCGACCTCACCGGCCGTCCCGGCGTCGTGCGCGACGGCGACGGGCTCGCCGTCGATGTCCCGCTGCTCGCCGACGGCGATGGCCACGTACCGTCGGCACCGTCGTACGACGCGGCCTCGACCACTCTGCACCGCAACGGCATGCTCGTCGGGACGCAGTCCGGCGCCCCCGGACGAGCCGAGTTCACCGTGCCGCCGGGTCGTGCGACGTACCGGGTCACCAGCACGGTGAACCGCAACGGTGCGCCCGGCACCGCCACCGGCGTGACCGCGTCGTGGACCTTCACCTCGGGCACGACGACCGGTCCGACCCCGGTGCCGGTGAGCGCCGTGCGATTCTCGCCCGCGCTCAGCCCGACCGGCACCGCAGTGGCGAACGCGACGCTCCGCATCCCCGTCACCGTGCAGGGCGCCGCCGGGGACGGACGCATACGCTCGCTGGCAGTCTCGGTATCCGTGGACAGTGGCGCCTCGTGGACCCGGGTCCCGGTCGAGCGCGGCGCCGTGACGATCCGCAATCCACATGCGGGCACCGGCGTTTCCTTGCGCGCAGAGCTGACCGACACCGGCGGCAACACCCTCACCCAGACCATCGTCGACGCCTACCGCACGCAGTGACCCCGTAATCCGGGCAGATCGACGCGTGAGGCCTTCGGCTTTCGCCATCAGTCGTCGACGCAGGACACGAGCAGCGCGCGGCGGATGACAGGTTTGAGGCCGGCCGACCGTCAGCTCGAACGCGGCCTGTTCGGCAACGTCGCAGAAGTGGGTCAACTCGCCGAGCCACAAGCCGGTGCGGTACCCGACTTTCTGTCATTCGCCGACGCTGGTGGCAGGTCGTCGGACGCCCATGCCATCAACACACGAAGCCCCGCCGAATCTCCTCCCACGTCATCGAGCCCGGTGCCGTCATTGATGTGGCTGCAGAGGGTGCATGGGGAGACACCGAGGAGTGTGCGGGGCTCCTATGAATGGGCTCGCAGGAGGTCTGCCGCTCGTTCGGCGATCGCGTAGACGGTGGCGTTGGTGTTGGTGTTGGCGGAGACGATGGCAGGCATCACGGAAGCGTCGGCTACGCGCAGGCCGCTGACGCCGCGCACGCGCAACTCGGGGTCGGCGACGGCTGTCCCACCGATGCCGATCCGGCAGGTTCCGGCGTAGTGGCTGTAGGTACGGAGGTTCTTGCACAGGTACGCCGCCAGTTGCTCAACGTCGCGGATGTCGGGACCCGGCAGTACTTCCTCGCCCCGCCAGCCGGCCAGGGCCGGGGCGCTTCCGATCTCGCGGGCCATGTGCAAACCACTGACCATGGCGTCAAGATCGCGGCCAAGCGTGACATCTGGCGGCCGGTCGACCTGCAGGCGGCATTCTTGCTGGATGATCTGGACAAGATCTGTGCGGCACTGGGGTGCACGGTGGCGGACCTGATGAAGTCCGAGCCGGTGGCCACCGCAGGAGGCCAGGAGGAACCGGAGCGGGTGGTCGGCGGGGAGTCGGGGCCGGTGCGGCCGGTGCCGCGCCGAGAGGGTCCGCGTCGGCTGCGGCCGCCGCACTGACCGGGAGCCGTGACGGTGGTGCGGCAATGTGGACTTTGCCTGGACTGGGGTGTGCCCCATCTGCGTGACGGCCTGTGCTGGAGCTGTCGGGGCTGGCTGGAGCAGCTGGGGCGTCACGGCAGCCCGGTGCTGCAGATGTAGCGAGTGGCGACACAGCTCTGCGCGCTACCGGGTGGACCGGTGCCCGCGATGTCAACGGGACAGTCTGCCGCTGCACGCGGAGGAGTGTTTGTGCCGCGGCTGCCTGGCCTACGTGCGCGAGATCGGCGCTGAGACGGCGGCGGCCTCCTTCACGCAGCCCACCTTCGCCGGTCCGCTCGCGCATCAACTCAAGCGGCGCGCCGGAGAGCTGGGCTTCGTCGTACACAACCGGTCGGGCCCTGTCATGCGCTCACGCGCCCGAGCCCGAGCGACGGCCGTCCCGGACGGCAAGGCACTTCCGGAGCCGGTCGACCGGGGCAGCTGGCCCTGTTCTCGATGCCGCGGACCTGGCGGCGCGAGCGGCACGCATCCCTCCCCACGTTCTCCCCTCCACCGGACCCGGCGCAAGAGTTACTGGATTCCTTCATCGCCGGCTACCCGCGGACCTGGGTCGCCGGCAAACGCAACGTGCCGGGCAGTGCGGCCGTGGTCCTGCATACTCTGCTGGCCCGGATGGGAGCGCACGCCCCCATCCCCGAGCGGACGTACGTTACCTGGCCGGGACCGTTGCGGCCGGTACCGCTGCCACACGCCGCGTGATTTCCTTCCTTCACGCGCAGGCTCTGCTGGACGCGGACGAACTCTCCGAGACACCAGCCCAGCTGCTCACCGACGTCCAGCACCAGGTACGCCCGCACATCCCCGACTTGAGCCAGGAGCGGCGCGACGAGGAGGCCCTGCGCGCGCGGATCACGCAGCTTCCCGCCCCAATGGCCAGCCAGCTGAGCACCTGGGTGCGAGTCCTGCGTGGCTGCGGCCGATACCGGCATCCTCGGGCCGGCTTCCGGCGCATCCGCCGTTACTGCGTACCGCCTGGCCTGCCCTGACCACATGGGCGGCGGCCGGTCTGGATCTGCGCCAAGTCACCACCGATCACATCAAGAGCGAGCTCGCCCGCCACCAGGGCAACGTGGCCCGCGGGCTGCTCACCGTGCTGCGCAGCGTCTTCCGGGCCCTCAAGAAGGAGCGGCTGATCTTCCACAACCCAACGGCCGGGCTTCGGCAGCCCGCTGGAGTGCGCCTGCCACGGCCGCTGTCCAGCGACCGCCTGCCTGGCCGGATCCCTGAACCGGCTCGACGGACCCGCCTCACGGCTCATCGTCGGCTTGGTCGCCATCCATGCCGTGCGCGCCGCAGAGGTCGCCCGGCTCGACCTGGGCGACCTCGACCTGGCCTGCCGGACACTGGCGGTGCGCCGAGGGGAGCACACCCACACCTTCTATCTCGATGATCTGAGCACTCACCTCGTGGCGGATTGGCTGCGGGAGCGCCGCCGCCGTCGGCCCGAAGCCACGAATTCGCATCTGCTCATCACCTGCCATACCTACCGGCATCCATCGTCTCCGCAGCTCAGCTACTGCGCTGTGCGAGCTGCATTCGATCAGGTGGGGCTGTTACCCCGTCAAGTGTGGGCCGACCGGATCCTGTACGAGGCTCGGGACACCGCCGACCCGGTTCACCTCGTCCGGCTCTTCGGCATCCACCCCGGTGTTGCTGTCAAGTACGTCAACACCGTGCATCCGGACAAGGCGATACCACGCATCCGCTGACAGGGCGCCGCTGACCACGCCAGCGCCGGGCCGTGGAAGACCGACCGCAGCCTCCACGCTGGACAGTGCTTGGCTCTTCCGCTTCTCACACCTTCCGGAACGGGGATGCCTCGCCGGGCGAACGCTCGCGCATGTACTTGCGCGCGGTGGCCGCAGGCCACGGGATGAGCTTGCGCTTCCAGGCCGCATCCAGTGTGTAGCGCGGTTCGTCGCCCCAGCCTTTCGACATGCGCGCCCTGCCCCGGAACCGGCACGGGGCCAGCAGCACGGGCCGGACGGCGGGCCGCACTCGCGGTATTCGCCTCGTCGAAGGGGCTGAGGCGGTCGGCCGGGTCGCTGGGCCGGAGGTGTTACGCGCGACCGCTGGTGGCGTGACGGCACGACAGGTGATGGGAACTCACCCTCGCGCCTCCTGGCTTTATCGCCGTCTTATGTTCGCATGGGTCCACACTTGGTGAACCCTGCGTGACGATTCGTCACTGTGTGTTCGCTGCGTGTTCTGCCGTCTCCCGCTCCAGCGGACTCGGTGCTCAGGTGGGCGTTCGTCACCTGATGGGCAGCGGCTACGGGTCGGCAGACGCAATCCACCCCGAAACAGGAAGGACCACCTTCAATGGCTGTGGCTACCACTCCGTCTGCCTTCTCGGAAGACGGGCGCAAGCGAGTCCGACGCAGGCGTGTCTGGCGCAGGGCGTCCTTCGCCGTGCTGTCCGGTGTGACTCTGCTGAGCACGACCACGTTCTTCACCACCGCCGCGTATGCAGCGGAGGCTCCGGTGGGACTGGGGACCGGCATCAGTTACGCCGTGCTGGCCGGCTCAACGGTCACCAACACGGTCACCACCACCGTTCTCAACGGAGACCTCGGGCTCAGCCCGGGGAGTTCTGTGACGAACTTCCCGCCCGGTCTCGTCTTCGGCGCTCAGAACGTAGCCAACGGTCCGGCTCTCACGGCGAAGAACGACCTGGGCATCGCCTACAACGACGCGGCAATTCGGACTCCGACAGGGGACGTGACGGGCGTCGACCTCGGAGGACAGACGTTTACGACTGGCGTCTACAACTCCACAAGCTCAATGGCCCTCACTGGGACCGTCACCCTCAACGGAGAGGGGAACTCCGGCGCCGTCTTCATCTTCCAGGCGGCATCGACCTTGATCACAAGCTCGGCGAGCAGCGTCAGACTTGTCAATGGGGCTCAGGCCTGCAACGTGTTCTGGCAGGTGGGCAGCTCCGCCACGATCGGGACGTTCTCCAATTTCAAGGGCAGCATCCTGGCCTCGGAGTCCATCACGGTACAGAACGGCACGGAGATCCAGGGCCGGGCCCTGGCGCGTACTAGCGCGGTCACCCTGGACAACAACGTCATCACCGTGCCGTCCTGCGTCGGGGCGCCCGGGCCGACCGGGCCCACTGGTCCGACGGGCGGTGCCGGACCTACTGGCCCGACGGGCAGCACTGGTCCGACGGGCGGTGCCGGACCTACTGGCCCGACGGGCAGCACCGGACCGACGGGCGGTGCCGGACCTACTGGCCCGACGGGCAGCACCGGACCGACGGGCGGTGCCGGACCTACTGGCCCGACGGGCAGCACCGGACCTGCTGGCCCGACGGGCAGCACCGGACCTACTGGCCCGACGGGCGGCAGCGGTGGTGGCAAGGGTGACCACGGCGGTGGCAAGGGTGACCACGGTGGCAAGGGTGACCACGGTGGCAAGGGCAAGGACAAAGACAAGGACAAGGACAAGGGCAAGGGCAAGGGCAAGGGCAAGGGCAAGGGCAAGGGCAAGGGCAAGGGCAACCACGGTGGTAGCAAGGGCAAGGGCAAGGACAAGGGAAACCACGGTAGATAGGCTCGCGATCATCTGGCCGACACGGGGTCAGGGGCTGAACTGGCGCGCAGACCGGTGGGCGGCTCGGTGGGAGGAGAGGCTCCAGGCGTGCCAGGATCCGGGCGATCGCCGCTCCTGAGCTCCGGCTGCGAACGCCTGCGCAGCGACCTCCGTGACGTTGGTTCGGCGACGCGCACCGCTGTGACCGACCGATTCCGCGCCTCCACCGCGCCCGTAGGCTCCTTGAGCAGCTGCGTCCAGTCCATGCCCGGCACAACGCCCGTGCCGGAAGAGAGTGACGGGCTGTGATGATCCGGGGATCTGTCTCCCAGCTCGCTTCCCAGGACCGCGCCCACGAAGGAGAACAGGGGGCAACCTCCCAGGCATCCCAGACAGATAGAACGTCTCGCCCCCAGACCCCCAGGCACCTCCCAGACCATCAAGGGAGCTGGGAGGTTACACAACGTGAACCTCCCAGCTTCACACCCGGCTTGCTCCGGCGCCGGTGGCGACGGCCTGGGCGAGGAACTCGGCGAGCTGGGCGGTGGCGTGCGGGGCGGCCTGGGCGAGCCGGCCGGCGACCGCCAGCTGGTCGATACCGATGGCCGGGGCAAGGTGCGCGAGCGCGGACAGCAGCGCGGCGTGCGCGGTCGTCACCTATTCAGACAAACCGCCACCGTAGCCCTGGCGGGCACAGCTTCTGTTGCCCAACTGGGTCAAACAACGGCGGCCCCTGCCTGGTCGAACCTCCCGGCGTTCCTTGACCACTACGCCTTCCAGCCCTCACACTGCGTCCGAGCCGGACTGCACGACGAGTAGATCCGACCCCATCGACCGGGTCATCACCGACAATGCCTGACCTGCCGCAAGAGCGTCGCCTTCCGCCGGGCCGTGGCCGACCTGGGGGCAGCGAACAGCGCTTCATCCGCCTCCACTGCCCCTGGACCAACGGCAAGGTCGAACGCTTCGACCGCACCCTGCAAAACGAATGGGCCTACCACCAGGTTCACCAGCAACACCGAACGCGCCCACGCGCTGGCGCCGTGGCTGACCTTCTACAACATTCGATGCCGACACACCGCGCTCGCAGGCCGGCCGGCATCATTGCCGCACCGCTTCGTTGAAACCCACGCGATTCCACAATCCATCGGACACGGCCTGACAGCGGTACCCCTTCACCCAGGCGGCGTCCCACGGCAGGCGCATCGGCAGACCCCGCAGAGGCACCCCGAATTCCGCCCGGCCCAGGTGCGCCGGGGCCTTATCTATCCCCGGCCCAGGTCCATCCGGGGCCCAGCTCAGCCCGTCTCAGGTCCGTCCGTCCCCCGGCCCATCCGCCTGGGCCCCGTCCGCCTCACGCTCATCCGTCACAGGGCCGCCCGCTCCGGACGCCCCTGCCCGCAGCCCGTCCATCACAAGGTCCAGCAGTCGCGTCGCACGCGGCTGCCAATCGCTGTGCGGGTTTATCTGCCAGAGCCCGGCAATGGCGAGCACGAAGTCGTCGGGGGTCAGCCCCGGGCGTATCGTGCCGGCCTCCTCGTTCGCGTTCAGCAGGAGCCTGACCGCCTGGGTCACCGGGCCGTGCCCCAGCTGGGCCAGGCTGCCGTACGTGCTGGTGGCCTTGCGCAGCGCGTCGGCCAGGCCGGCCTTGGCCATGGCGTATTGGGCCAGGCGGTCCATCCACTCCCTCAGGGCCTGGTCAGGTGCGCGGGTCTGGAGCAGTTGGGCGGCGGTGTCGGCGACCTGCTGCATCTCGTAGCGGTAGACCTCCAGCACGAGGGCCTCGCGGTTGGGAAAGTTGCGGTAGAACGTCCCCTGTCCGACGCCCGCCTTCTTCGCGATCGCGCTCAGCGGAGCATCCGCAGCCCGCGTCAGCTCGGCCAGCGCGACTTCCAGGATGCGCTCGCGATTCCGTTGCGCGTCCGGGCGCAGAGTCCCGCTCTTCTCTTCCTGCACTCGTCCTCCTTCCGGAATCACAGCCAAGCCCGGCCTTGCTAACCGGACAGCTGTCCGCTAGGTTCGATGACAACCGGACAGCTGTCCGCTTAGTTCCACCATAGCGGCAGATCCGGCCAGCGTGGCCGACCAGTGCCCATCGCCGCTGGTCCATTCATGCGCATCCCGCTCTCCCTCCCGGACCGTCTGCCGGAATCGTCTCGTTCGACGCGCATCAGCAATGCGAAAGAAGGCTGATCATGGCCCCATCGACGTCCAGTGCCATCACCCTGAACATCAATGGCGAGAAGTACACGCTGCCCGTCGACCATCGCACCACCCTGCTCGACGCCCTGCGCGAGCATCTCGATCTCCCCGGTACCAAAAAGGGCTGTGACCAGGGCCAATGCGGCGCCTGTACGGTGCTGCTCGATGGGCGCCGGGCCGTTTCCTGTCTCCAGCTCGCAGTCGCGGCCGAGGGGCGCGCGATCACCACCATCGAAGGCGTGGCCGATGGTGAGCAGCTGCATCCGGTGCAGCAGGCCTTCCTCGACCTGGACGGCTATCAGTGCGGTTACTGCACACCGGGGCAGATCTGTTCGGCCCTCGCCGTGATCGAGGAGCACGCGGCGGGCTGGCCGAGCGCCGTGACCGACGATGTCCGGCCCGAAGCGGGAGTGCCTGCACTCACCGCCGAAGAGATCCGCGAGCGGATGAGTGGCAACCTGTGCCGCTGTGGCGCCTACGTGTCGATCGTGCAGGCGGTCGCGCGGGCGGCAGAGGCGGCCGGAAATGATGTCAAGGAGACGGCAGTATGAGGGAATTCGGCTACGAACGCGCCTTCGACGTCTCCGGAGCGGTCGCCCTGCTCGGCGCCGACCCCGACGCCCGCTTCCTCGGCGGCGGCACCAACCTCGTCGACCTGATGAAGGCCGGCGTGGAAAGGCCCGCTCTGCTCATCGACGTACGCGAACTTCCGCTCGACGGAGTCGAGTTCACTCACGACGGCAGGCTGCGCATCGGCGCGACCGTCACCAACAGCGATCTGGCAGCCCACCCCGAAGTACGGCGAAACTACCCGGCGTTGGCGCAGGCCGTCCTGGCCGGCGCCTCGGGACAGCTGCGCAACATGGCCACCGTCGGCGGGAATCTGCTCCAGCGGACCCGCTGCGGCTACTTCACCGACCTGAGCAAACCCTGCAACAAGCGCGCCCCCGGCAGCGGTTGCCCCGCCCTCACGGGCGAGCACCGCAACCACGCGATCCTCGGCACCTCCGAACACTGCGTCGCTACCCATCCCTCGGACATGGCGGTCGCGCTCGCCGCCTTCGACGCCGTCATCTCGTACGAAACGGCGGACGGGCCGGGCGAGTTGCCGATCAACGAGTTCTATCTACCCGTGGGCGACACCCCGCACATCGAGACCGCCCTTCCTACGGGTGCGCTGATCACCGGCGTCACGCTGCCGCAGGCCCCGGTCGCCGCCCACTCGCGGTACCGGAAAGTGCGCGAGCGCGCCTCGTACGCGTTCGCGATCGGCTCGATCGCCGCGGCGCTCGACGTCCAGGACGATGTCGTACGCGAAGTGCGCCTCGCGTTCGGGGCGGTCGCGTCCCGACCGTGGCGGGCTCGTGCGGCCGAGCAGGCGCTGATCGGCGGCCCGGCGAGCGCGGAGGCGTTCGCCGCCGCGGCGGACGCCGAACTGGCGGCCGCCGAGGCGCTGCCCGAGAACGGATACAAGGTGACGCTGGTGCGCAACCTCGTCGTGGCCGTGCTGACCGAACTCACCGAGGAGTCCGCCCGATGACCACGACGACCAAAATCGCCGCCGTGACGGGAGCCGTCGGCTCCTCCCATACCCGCGTGGAGGGCCGCGACAAGGTCACCGGGGCGGCCCGCTACGCCGGAGAGATCCCCTTCGCCGAACTCGCCCATGGCTGGCTGGTGTTGTCGACCGTGGCCCGTGGCCGTATCCGCTCCGTGGAGGACGCCCCCGTCCTGGCCATGCCCGGCGTCCTCACCGTGCTGCACCACGGGAACGCGCCGCGCGTCAGAACCGACTATGTGGGCATGCTGGGGCGGCCGAACCCGGTCGTCGGGATCTTCCAGCACGACCGTGTGCCCTTCGTCGGCTGGCCGGTGGCGCTGGTCGTGGCCGAGACGTCCGAGCAGGCCAGGGAGGCCGCCGAGGCGCTGGTGGTCCGATACGACGAGGAACCGCACGACGTCGCGTTCTTCGCCGGACACTCCGGTGCATACACGCCGCAGGACAACCCGATGGTCCAGGCCGAGACGGAGAAGGGCGACGTGGAGGCCCAACTCGACGCCTCCGCCGTCGTCGTGGACGAGGAGTACACCACACCGGAGGAACACCACAACCCGATGGAGCCGCATGCGGCGACGGCTCGCTGGGACGGCGGCCGGCTCGACGTCGTCGACTCCAACCAGGGCAGCACCTGGGTGGCGAGCGAACTCGCGCAGCTCTTCTCCCTCGATCCGGCCTCCGTACGGGTACGGTCCGAACACGTCGGCGGCGGCTTCGGATCGAAGGGTCTGAGCCCGCACCAAGTGGCCGCCGTGATGGCCACGACCATCCTCCACCGCTCGGTCCGCGTCGTACTGACCCGTCGCCAGATGTTCTCCCTCGTCGGCTTCCGCAGCCCCACGGCGCAGCGGATCAGGCTCGGCGCCGACGCCGACGGCCGGTTGCGCGCGTTCGACCACCAGGCGCAGAGTCTTACGTCGACCGTGCATGAATTCATCGAGTCGAGCGCCGTGCTGGGGCGCGTGATGTACGACGCCGACGCGCATCGCACCCTTCACCGGCTCGTACGGCTCGACGTGCCGACCCCGTCCTGGATGCGCGCACCGGGCGAGGCACCGGGATCCTTCGCCCTCGAATCCGCCCTCGACGAACTGGCCGAGAAGTGCGGCATGGACCCGATCGCGCTGCGCGCACGCAACGAACCCGAGACGGGTCCCGTGTCCGGGCTGCCGTTCAGCAGCCGCAATGTGCTCGCCTGTTTCGAGGAGGGCGCCCGCAGGTTCGGCTGGGCGGACCGGGACCCGCGTCCCGGCCTGCGTCGTGAGGGGCGTTGGCTGCTCGGAACCGGAACGGCGGCGGCCACCTACCCCTCGGGAGTCGGCCCGTCCACGGCGGCCGTGACCGCGGAATCGGACGGAACCTTCACCGTGCGGATCAACGCGGCAGACATCGGGACCGGGGCACGGACCGCGATGACCCTGGTCGCGGCGGACGCACTGGAGGTGGATCCGGACCGCGTCCGTGTGCGCATCGCGGACAGCGACCTCGGCCCGGCGATGATCGCCGGCGGCTCGATGGGCACGCGCTCCTGGGCGTGGGCGGTGACGGTCGCGGCGGACGAACTGCGGGAGCGACTGGCCCTGGGAGGTGGCATTCCGCCGGAGGGGATCACTGCCCGGTCGAACACCGCCGAGGCCATCGGTGCCCTCGCGAAGAAGGAACGGCACTCCTTCGGCGCGCAGTTCGCCGAAGTCGCGGTGGACATCGCCACCGGTGAGGTGCGCGTGCGACGGCTGCTCGGCATCTACGCCGCAGGCACCATCGTCAACCCGCTCACCGCCCGCAGCCAGTTCATCGGCGGAATGACCTGGGGACTGTCCATGGCCCTTCACGAGGAGGCGATCAGGGACCAGGCCTCCGGCGGCCACGTCGGTGCCGACCTCGCCGGCTATCACTTCGCCGCGCACGCCGACGTGCCGCTCATCGAGGCGGACTGGGTGGACGACCCCGTCCCGGACGACCCGGTCGGGATCAAGGGCATCGGCGAGATCGGCGTCGTGGGCGTCGCCGCCGCGATCGCCAACGCGGTGTGGCACGCGACCGGCGTGCGCCACCGGGACCTGCCGATCCGTCCGGACCGCGTCCTGCGTGCGGCGGACGAAGCGCGGCATCGGGCGGCGGAGGGAGCCCGGAGTGCTTGACATCGCCGAGGAGCTGAACCACTGGTTCGAGGAGGGCCGGGATTTCGCCGTCGCCACCGTCGTGGCTGTTGGCGGCAGCGCACCGCGCGGGCCCGGCGCCGCCCTGGCCGTCGACAGTCATGGCACCGCCATCGGCTCCGTCTCCGGCGGTTGCGTGGAAGGGGCGGTGTACGACCTGTGTGTCCAGGCGCTCCGGGACGGCCGGAGAGTGCGCGAACGGTTCGGATACAGCGACGAAGACGCCTTCGCAGTGGGACTCACCTGTGGCGGCGTCCTCGAAGTCCTGGTCACGCCGGTGCGCGCGGACGCGCCGGTGTTCCAGGCAGCGGTGTCGGCCGCGGCCCGAGGAGAGGCGGCGGCACTCGTCCGGGTGACCGGGGGCCAGGGCGAACTGCTCGGCAGGGCGCTGCTCGTTCACCCCGACGGATCGTACGAGGGCAGCCTCGACGGACATCCGGAACTGGACCGGACAGCGGCGGAGGAGGCCCGCGCGATGCTGGACAGCGGCCGCACCGGCACCGTCGAGATCGCGGAGGACGGGTCACGCTGCCCGGGCGGCGTGACGCTGTTCGTGGAGTCGAGGGTGTCGCCACCCCGGATGATCGTCTTCGGCGCCGTGGACTTCGCGACGGCGCTCGTACGGGCGGGCAAGTTCCTCGGCTATCACGTGACCGTGTGCGACGCCCGGCCGGTCTTCGCCACCCGCGCCCGCTTCCCCGCAGCCGACGACCTCGTGGTCGACTGGCCGCACCGCTACCTCCGGCGCACCGAGACCGACGAACGAACCGTCCTGTGCGTGCTCACCCACGACGCCAAGTTCGACGTTCCTCTGCTGGAGACGGCCCTGCGGCTGCCGGTCGCGTTCGTCGGTGCGATGGGCTCGCGCCGCACCCACGAGGACCGCAACCGGCGCTTGCGCGAAGTCGGCGTCAGCAACGGCGAGTTGGCCCGCCTGCGCTCCCCGGTCGGCCTCGACCTCGGCGCCCGCACCCCCGAGGAGACCGCCCTGTCCATCGCGGCGGAGATCGTCGCGGCACGCCGGGGCGGGACGGGGGTTCCGCTGACCGGTTCGAGGACGCCCATTCACCATGACGTGGACGGGAAAGAGGAGGGCGAGACCCGCTCCCGAGCGGCGGCGTGACCCGGCCGCGGCTGCGAAGCGTGAAGGCCGGGTCGTCGCCGTGCAGGACGACCGGCCCACGGCTTGACGTCCGGTACACAGCAGCGCAGTTCGGCACCCGTTCCGGGACGCCCGCACCCGCTGGGGAACAGCACACGGACGTCCCCTGCCGGACGCCGGACACTGGGCCTCCTCAACGAACGGCCACGCCCGGCCACGCCTGCGTGCGGTCCGGAGCGGACGTCCCCGGCGCCGGCACAGCCGGTCCTCGGTCGTTCAGGCCCCACTTGGGCGGGAACCACGCTCGCAGCGGCCCGGCATCGAGCCCGTACGACTGCTTGATGCGGCGGCGGCCGCTGATTCCGGCGATCTCCGGGTGTGCGACCCTGGCGTACTTGTCAACCTCACAGAGCAGGTTCTGACAGTCGATCAGTTGGAGAGGCCGTCCCTTCAGTCCATGGAAGGGGAGATCGAGGCGGGCGAAGTGTTCCTGTTGCGAGTCGGCCATGTACCGGATGACGTCGGCTTCGATGCCGTCGGCCGAGCGGCCGAAGCACTTGCGGATCCCGTCGCGCGCGCCGGGGCCTGGCACGACGAAGTCCATCTCGGAGAACGGCATCTGTGACGCGTAGTTGAGGTCGACCGTGAACTGGTAGGCCAGGAACGGACCGACTGCCGGGTAGCCGAGGAGCACCTCGTACGCCTCGCGCATCGTTACGGCCTCCAGGACACGTCCGGGCGCGCCCGTGGTCATCATCATCTCCAGCAACCGCAGGTGATTGCGGTGCTTGCGCCTCTCCCCCAGCTGCGGCGGGGGCACGATGTAGGCAGCCGAGTACAGTCTCCGGCCTGCGGTGAACGCCGCCGACAGAATCTGGTCGTAGACCCGGTAGTCGTAGGCGTCCCAGCGCACTTCGCCGAGTTCGTGGGTCAGCAGTTGCCAGGTCGACTCCTGTTGAAGATCTTGAACAACAGGGTCCGGAAGAAGACTTCATTCCACTCCTGTGAACCCTGGTGGATCACGTCCCCGATCAGCGTCTGGCTGACGCGGTCGGCGGCGCGGTAGCAGTTGGTGAAGCGGTGCTGAGACAGAATCGGATCGTCCGTCCACGGCTGGGCCAGGCCGGCCAGGCGAGCCTCATAGACCGCCTGCCGGGCGGAGGCGAAGCGCCAGTAGGTGTCGAACACCCGTGTCGGCTGCAGTACCCGGCCCGCCATCCGCACCGTCTCAGAGGTGGTGTCGGCCAGGGCGGACGTGCAGATCAGGTTCATCGTGCTCCAGACGATCGTGTGTGCAGATCCTGCCGCAGACAACCGCGCCGACATGACCTCACTCAGCGCCCTCGGTCGCACTTCCCGACCCGGCGGCCGGGTCTTCGCGGGGTGCTGAGTGGCCAAGCCACAGCAGCCATGGACGGCAGCAACCCCCGACTGGGAGGTACGAGTGAGTTCCGCTCTCAGTGGCCGCGGGCGAGTCCCTCGACGCCAAGTTCTTCCAGGCCGTCGAGGACGAGGTCGATGCTGACGGCTGCGAGCAGGAGCCCCAGAAGTCGGCCGAGCAGCTCCACCGTCGCGTGGTGTGTGGCGCGGAGTACGCGCTCCAGGAGCAGGATGCAGACGAGGTCGAGCACAATCACAGCGAGGTACGCGCCGGCGACGGTGGAGCGCCAGGTCCAGGTGGAGCGTGCTGTTGCTTCGATGAGCAGTGCTGTCATGGCCAGGGGGCTGACGACGAAGGGCACGAGGAGTTCGCGCACGGCGCTGGTCACGCTGGGGATTTCCTCGTGGAGCCCGTCAGTTCCGGCCTGAATTCCCAGGACGAGGCCGACGGCGTAGAGAAAGAAGATGATGCCGCCCGCGAGCAGGAGAGCGGAGGTGCTGATGTGGAACAGGTCCAGGAGCCAGGGTGCGGTGAAGCTGGTCAACAGGCCGATGAGAATCGCCGCGCCGCAGGAGATCAGGGCGATGGTACGCAGCTGACGGGTCGGGTGGAGTTGCGCGAGATGGGCGAAGGAGAGCAGGACCTTGGGCGGCCCGACGACCGAGATGAAGGTGATCAGGGCGGCGGAGAAGCTGAGCGCGTTCACCTGTGAAATCTAGGCTGAGTGCAATGCAGCGACGGAGCAGCTGAGGGTGGTGTCGGCTTCTTCCTGTCGCCACGAAAGCGGGTCCGCGCCGCTTGCCGGTGGTGCGGGGGCGGTCTCAGTGCTACTGGTCAACAGGGGGAAGAGTCCGGGGCGCACTCCGACGGCGCCGCCTTGAAACGGGTTGCCGTAAGCGTCAGAACAACTATAGGGTCATTACATGTCATGTGTACGGCAAGCAGTTGAGGACGATGTCGCGGAACTCGTACGCCTGCGGGCATTGCTGTTCGAGACCCTCGGCGGCGACTTCTTCAACCCCTCATCAACAGACGCCGACTGGCGGCACACTCTTGCTGCGGTGCTGAAGGAACAGTTGACAGCGGACTCCGTTCGGATCCTCGTCGTGGACGGCGACAACGGCCTTGCCGCCTGTGGCATCGGAACCATCGAGCAACGACTGCCCGGCCCGCACCTGCGCAACGGTCGGATCGGACATGTGATCGGCGTGGTCACCGATCCGGCATATCGACGGCGCGGGCACAGCCGCACGATCATGCAGAGCCTGCTCGACTGGTTCCGGGAACGCGAGGTCGCCCGAGTGGACCTGTATGCCTCTTCCGACGGCGAACCGCTCTACCGTGCACTCGGCTTCGTCGACCACCCCGACCCCTCGCTGTGCTGGCGTCCGTGACAGGCGACCCGCCGCCTTCAAAAAGCCTATGCCCTCTGATAGATCGCTCGCCGGGGTCTCACAGACTGCTGCCGGAACTGAAGGCGCGCGACGCCTTCCCCGACTCGGGCTACACCCTCGTCATCTCCAGCCTGGACCGCTACAGGCGATCCCTCCCCATCCCGCTGACAGTTCATCAGGTGCTTCACGCCGCAGTGTGTACGGACCCACAGGACTTCGCTTCCGTTGCGGCTCCGCACAACAACCTGCGGATCGGACCGTGGTCGTGGCAGTGGTCCTGGAACGCTGTCGGACCCGTGAACCGGGTCGCACTTGGCCGGCGAAGTACACGGGGCCCATCGTGGCCCTCAAGTCGACCGAGGGACTCGCGTGCCGAGCTAGCGGAATGCCACCGGCGGGCGTACGCCGCTGAAGTCGACCGCGCGGTCCGCCTCGCGCAAGGTCTGCTCGGCCACCCGGCGCGTCTCGGCCGGAACGTCCCCGTGCTCCTCCACAAGCCTGGCGTAGATCGGTGCCTCGGACCTGTCTGCGGAACTCATGTTGAACTTTCTGTCGGGGGTACGGGAGCCTTCCTCCGGTGGGGGAAGCAGGGGCCGAGTATACGTGCTGCAGGTAGGACGCCGCAGAGTTGACCGGAGGTCGGGCAGCGGCAGAGCTGTTCCGCCCAACAAGGCCCGACGCCCGCGCCAAGCAGGTGGCTCGACAAGGCTGGTTCACTGGATGGGCCCCCAAGGCACCGCTGCGCCGGGCCTGCGGCCTGCCAGTCGGCCACCCCGCAGTAAGCCCGCTCAGTCCGTCGTGCTGACCGTGCGGGCGCAGCATCCACCTCAACTGGCCGCCCCTCGGCTGCCGGACGGTCCCTCCTCGTACCCGGTTGCACCGCTCCGGCCGCAGCGTGGCCAAATGCTGCGTATGAAATCCAGGAGCGTGCCGCCGGCCGTCACGCGCAGCCAGTACGAACCGACCGGCGCCCGGCCGGCGCCGCCCCCGCTCGAACCCCGGTCAACGGCTCCCGAGATTCCGTGCAGCGGGCAGGATCAGCGCGGGGCGGACCTCAAGGTCCGCATCCCACGCCACGCAGTAGAGCCGACCGGCCCGAAGGCCGGTAAACCTGGATCCCCTGGCCGCTCACGTGACGTCCCTGGTCGGCCGGTGCCACACAAGCCTCGGGGTGCGCGCTGCCTCGCCGGTCCCTTCCGTCGGGGGAAGCAGGGTCAATCGGTCCCCCTCCACCTTCCATCGGCGCTCCTGCTTGGTACCGACCCACGGACGTAACGACGCCACGTGCAGGTGATGGACGACCAAATCGCCCATTACCTCGTAGGCACCCGCGTACCCCAGGTACGAAGATGTCCTGAACAGGGTCGCCGTATCGACCGGCTCGCCCGTTCCAGCCTCCGCTGCCGCGCCGGTTTGAGGATCCGGGTTCAGCATGCTCACGGACATGTGACCGTCCGCGGTGTAGGTGATCAGTCCTGTCGGACTTTGCCCCAGGGGGTGTTCGAGCGTGTCACCGGAGACGTCCATGATGGCGACGGTGCTGAGCAACCATGCGCCTACGAGCGGATGCTCGGATGCATCCGGCCGGTGGGCAGGTCGACGGTGCGGTTCGGTGCGGGACGGGGTGTACACGTGTTTCCCTTCCTGGGCTTCTGGGCTTCTGGGCTTCTGGGCAAAGCTGTGTAGGGACGGTTTCGCCCTCGTCCATACCCGTGCAACAGACCGCAGAAGCCACGCACGAACCCCCGACACCGACTGGTCCCCCCGGGTGTCCGGAAACCCTCCTCCATGGGCGCCTTCGCCGCCAGGGCATAAGCATGCCCGGAAGCTGTTTTCCATGCGCTTTTGTCGCTGAGTTACGAGAGCGGCTGCCACTGAGCAACACCCCCTCTTCCGCGGAAACTGGTTGTCGTCGATTTCCGGTTCTGGCACAACTGCGGCATCGGTTCCGAGGGACCGGCCGTGCACCGAGCCCCGGCAACGACTCTGCGGGCCGTCACTGCAGGTCAGAATAGGCGGGACCATTAATGACGGGCATTCAGACGACGGCGCGCACTTCCCGCCTGGGCAGTGTCAATAAAGACACGCTGTCACCGGGGGGTGAGTGGGCGTCAGAAAGTCGCCCGGAAAGACTAACGATGCATCAACTAGCCCACACTGCAAGCCTAATTGACAACTCATCCGATTATCTTTAAATAGCATATGGGTGTCTCCTGTACCCCGATCGGCGCCCCGGCGCCAACCCTTGAATGTGTCCGATATGACAGCTATGGGGACCGTCACTACGTTCAATCACAGGCCGGCTGCTCGGCCGACCTCTCTGAGACAGGAGAAGTGACATGGTTACCCGTTCCACTGTCTTTACCGCAGCCATCGCGGCCGCCGCGGCTCTGGCCGCCACCGGCATCACCTACGCCTCGGCCGCCACCGCCGAGCCGGCCTACGCATCCCCTGTCATCCAGCAGGCCACCGCCCCCGGTTCGGCCCTCGACGGCGGCGACGCCGGCAAGGGCAACGGAGGCAAGGGCAACGACGACCGGGGCTACGGCGACGACCGGGGTTATGACGACGACCGGGGCTATGACGACCGGGACCACTACGAGGGTCGGATCCAAATCAACGAGCGCACCTACGCCGACGCCCCCGGTGGCTGCATCACCGTGGTCAGCGGCCTCGGCTCCAACAGTCTCAACATCCGCAACGACAGCCGCAGGACCATCGAGGTCTTCCGCGGGGCCACCTGCGACAACGGCGCCCCCATCGCCACCGTCGGACCTCACAGCTCCAGCGACGGCGTGTTCCCCGGCCACGTCCGGGGCGGCGTCTTCGTCCACGACGGCGTCGTGGGCAGCTTCCGAGTGCTCTCGCGCCACTACGACAGCGGATACGACGGCGGATACGACGGCCGATGATCGAGACACCCGCATGACGCAGAACCCCGGCCCGCCGGAATCGGGCCGGGGTTCCGGTCTGCGCACCCCTTGCCGGAACACCCCGGCCCCGTATACCCACACCTGCCACGCCAAAAAGTGCCGGACGGCCAAGCGCCGGCAGCCCAGTGGCAGCAGTTACGTCCGCCGACTCCCGGCCCCGGCGACTACGCAGCCATGAGGCCGGGAGCCGTGTCGGCCGGTAGTCGGCCGGGGGTGCCTACCTTCGTCGGGTCGAGCGGGTCGCGCGGCCGGCGGCACCGGCACCGGCACGACCGGATCCTTTCAACTGTTCGATGAGAGCAGCCACTTGGCCAGGGGCTACTGCACGATCAAGACGCCGGCCGCGGTGACGCCGACCGTGATGATGAGAGCACGCAGTGCGGTCGGTGGCAGCTTGCGGCCCACCCGTGCGCCCAGCGTCCCGCCGAGGGTTGAGCCGACGGCGATCACTGCGGCGACGGTCCAGTCGATGTCGGCGACCGCAATGAAGATGACAGCCGCGATTCCGTTCACGATGGAGGCGAGGACATTCTTCGCTGCGTTCAGCCGCTGCAGATCGTCGCGCAGGAAGCTGCCGAAGAGCCCCATGAGAAGGACCCCTTGGGCGGCGCCGAAGTAGCCGCCGTACATCCCGGCGCCAAGTACGCCGAACCAAAGGGGGGCGCCTCCCTCTTCCTGCCTGCGGCTCCGGTCCTGTTGCAGCCATCGGCCGAGCCGGGGCTGCAGCAGGACCAGAACGCAGGCGGTCAGGATCAGCACGGGCGCTATCGCTTTGAAGGCCTCGGCGGGCAGTTTCAGCAGGAGGAGCGCGCCGACGAGCCCGCCGATGAGCGAAGCGATGCCGAATCGGATCAACCGGCCGGACTGGCCCTTGAGTTCTCTGCGATAGCCGTACGCCGCACTGAGCACGCCCGGCACCAGGCCGATGTTGTTGGACACATTGGCCAGCACCGGCGGATATCCGAAGGCGAGCAGGGTGGGGAAGGTGATGAGCGTCCCGGACCCGACCACCGCGTTGATCCCCCCGGCGGCGATGCCGGCGGCTCCGATGACCACCATCTCGATTGCTTGCACAACTCACCTTCCGAAGACGCGCACAGGGGCAGGTTGCTCGGATGAGCGGACAGTCTTCGTTCCGAGCCGATCGGGTCGGCCCCCGAACAAGCTGCAGCCCTGGGCCCGGCAAGGATCTTCTGCCACAACAGAAACCCAAGTCAATCCTCAGGTTTTCTTAGAGATACCCAAGCGATACCTTAAGTCGCGTGACCCTTGATGATCTACGTGTCTTCGTTGCGGTGTGCAGAGCAGGAAGCCTGAGCGCCGTGGCCCGCGACCTTTCGTGCACTCAGTCCGCGGTGAGCCAGCACGTCAAGCGCCTGGAACGGGAGCTTGACGTGAGCCTGCTCGAACGGCATGCGCGGGGTGTCGTGCCCACTGAGGCAGGGCGAATCCTCCAGGCGGCCGCCGCCGACGGTATCGGCGGCATCGACCTCGCCGTACGCCGTCTGCAGGACCTGGTGCGCGGGGACGGCGGTTCGGTGCGTGTCACCACGGGAGGAACGACCGTACGGCACTTCATGGCCGAGGCCATCGTCGATTTCCGCCGGCGCTACCCCCGGGTGAGCCTGGAATTCGAGACTGAGAACTCCAGCCGCAGCTGTTTCGACGCCCTCGCCGCGCACGACCTGGACCTGGCCTGGATCACCATCGGGGCCCCGGTCCGCGGGATCGAACAGCGCCCCGTCCTCGAACTGCCCTGGGTACTGGCCGTCAAAGCCGACGACCCCCTGGCCGACAGAAGCCATATCAACCCCACAGACCTGGCCGACCTGCAGCTGATCCGCCTGCCCGAGAACTCGACCTCCCGCGCCCATCTCGACGCGCACTTCGCGGAGGCGGGAATCCGGTGGACTGCCCACACCGGCGTCGCCGACTGGGACACCGCCATCCTCCTCGCGGAACTCGGCCTCGGCCACGCCGTCGTACCCGCCCTGTCCGGCCGCCACGGCGCCGGCCACAACAGCCTCCGCATGATCCCGCTTCCGGACCTGCCGGCCCTGTCCGTCGGCTGGGCCGCACGCCGCTGGGACTCCCTGAGCCCGCTGGCCCGCGCCTTCGCCGACACCGTCACCCTGAACTGCGCAGAGATGCCCGGAACACTCACCGACCGGACATGACGCCCCGCGCGGTGCTTTCCGTCTCGGAGACACTGGCATGGCCAAATCTTCATGTGAGTTGGCGGTCAGGCCGCCTGGGCATCGCCGTCCGGGGCCGGCGGACTGTCGCCGCGAAGCGGGCTGAGCCGATATCCAGGTCCGGGTCGTATACCTCGGGCTGGAGGCCGAGTTCGTGGTGGAGTATTCGCCGAACCGACGGATGTGCTCGGCCAGGTACGGAGAAATTCGGGCCAGGTCCGGCGTCGATATCGAAGTCACAACACCCCCGCCCCGGACTGCACGACTCCCACTCCACCGACCGGCCTGTCCATGGCTCTCGCCACCGCCTGACTCGACTCCGTGTCAGTTCCCTGGTGTGGCGGCAATCGGTAACCTTTCGCACGTGATCGACGAAGCCGCCACATGGCAACGCCTCGCTGCTCTCCTGCCTCGCGACGATGCTCTGCAGGTCATGGACGCCGGGAACATCGGTGAGCAGGAGGGCGGCCTCAGCCAGCTCGTTTCCTTGCTTGTCCGACAACAAGTCGTCATCGAAGAGACCATGAGAGCGGAACTCGCCGTGTTGGCGGAAGCCTGGGGGCTGTGGCCCTCGCCGCTGGGGCCGGGAATTGTCCAGTGTCAGGGCGATGGATGCGATTCGCTCCTGCGTCTGGTGGAGCACGACGGTGACGCCCCCATGACCGGACCCACGGTCGGACTCGCCCCTGAACTCCTCCTGGTCCCGTGGATCGCGTGCACCGAATCCGGTCACTTGCTGACGCGCGCCCATACCCGTGGGACCTGGGGCGACCTGTCCTGTCTCCCTGAGCACTACGTGATCCTGGACCCCGACCGAAGCACCGCCATCGACCTGTTTCCGCCCGACGCCGGCTGGGACGCGCTCAGCGCACTCCGCCGACTGTCAGACCCTGCTCCAGAAGTCCGTTGAACCGTCGGGTGTGCAATCGCCGAGGATGACGGAAAACGCAATCCGCACGGTAAACGGGAAGACGACGACGTCGGCCCACATCCACGTCCGCTCGCCGACCGCCCACGGCCAGATGATCGAGGCCCGAGTTCCCTGGCCGACCGCCTCGCCCCATGCTTTTCAGCGCTCAGGACAGCCGGAACACCCCGATCGCCCACCTCCGCCCTTCCGGGACACCCTCGCCGTCCTGTCCTGAATCCGGGCGCTCTCGGCCCCGAAAGGCCTGTCGCGCTGGAGTGACGAACCTCCTGTCGCGACAGGCCCTTTCAAGAACAGTCGACGGGAAGACCGATCCAGCCCGCCTGCGTACCGTCAGGCCGTGTGCAGCGTCAGTCCGTACCGGTTCAGGATCTCGTTGATCGGCTGATGCCAGGTTTCACCACCGCTGCTGCAGTCGCCCCAGCCGCCCGACGTGACCCCCTGGGCCTGGTCCCCGCTGATAAAGGATCCGCCCGAGTCACCCGGCTCGGCGCAGACGCTCGTCTTGGTCATCTGGTAGACGGCACCTTGGCTGTAGTTCACGGTCTCGTTCGTGGCCAGCACGTTGCCGCAGTGCCAGTGGGACGTGGAGCCGGAGCGGCAGATGGAGGCACCGATGGGTGCCTCTGCGGAGCCCCGGACCAGTTGGTCGGAGACGGTGCCCCAGCCGAGGACCACGGGGACCGTCCACCAGCCGTTGCCCACGCCGACCCAGGCGTAGTCGTCACCGGGGAAGGACGATCCCTGGAAGTTACCGATGGCCGAGCCGTCCCATCCGCTGACCGCCGCGCCTGCCTGACCGCAATGCCCCGCCGTGACGAAGCCGCCGTACACGGAGAAGCCGATGGAGCACCGGACGTTGCCCGTGTAGTACGGGTCGCCGCCCACCGTCCCGGCAGAGAAGGTCCTGGGAGCCTCGGGCACCTGCTTCACCTGGACGGGGCCGGCCTTGCGGGCCTGTTCGACGAACTCGCGGACATCGTTGTCACCTTCTGCCGATGCGACGACGTTCACGACAACCCGGTTGGCCTTCGGGTCGACGTGCCAGCTGCTGATGCCGTCCGGCGCGGAGAGCCTGTCGAGCTGCGCCTTCGTCGCGTCGAGCTGCCGTGCACTGTGGCTCACCAGCCGGACGCTCGCACCGGCCGCTCCTACGGCCTCGACCCTCTTGCCGTCGGTGACGGCTACGGCGAGTTTGCCCGTGGCCGGGTCGAACCAGGAGCCTGCGTACGACGATCCGGCGGCCCGTTGCGCCTTGTCCTGCACGGCTGTTGCCGTCTTCTCCGCAGCCAGACGTGCCCTGGCCTGGCTTTCCGTCAGGCCGAGATCTCTCCGCATGGCGGAGATCAGTCCGGCGGACGCCGGCGCCTCGGCGGTATCGGTACGGGGAGCAGCGGACGGCGAGTTCACGGCAGAGTCAGAGGCAGAGGCGGAGGCGAGACCTACGGTCGCCCAGGCTCCGACGACCAGAGTGGCGGCAAGGCTCGCGCGCAAGGCTGTCATACGTCTCATGGGAATGGCCCTTCTGTTGTTCCGACATCGTGGGGAGGAACAGCAGGCGTCCGAGAGGTTTCATCTGAGAGCGCTCTCAGAGTGTGCCGCAACGGACTGTAACTCAGAGCGTCTATCAGGTCCATGCCAATGGATGCTTCTGGACCTATCCTCTTGTCAGGCGCTCGCGCGTGTCCGGCGCAGAAACCGCCGCCGCGAATCACGCGAGAAGCAGCAAACTTCCCCCCAGGAGCCCCGCCATGACACCCCCCGCCGACAACTCCTCTTCCTGGCCGGGGCTTTGGCACGGCTCCCCACGAATCCCGCATATGCCCCTCGACGACGAGACACGACGCAGCTCCGACCTCCCCGGGACGCTGCTGCCCGCCCCTGCGGGCATGAATCACCCGGTGATCTTCGATCCCGCCCTGAAGCAGTTCGCCAACGCCTACCGGGCAGGGGAGCCCGAATTCGACAGTGAGGACGAAGAGTTGGGCCGGGCCTGGCACGGGGCGCGGCGCACTGCTCTGGATACGGTGCTCGCGGCTGTAGCGGATGGCCCGTGGGGCAGGCATCTTGTGCTGCGTGGCAGCGTGTTGATGGCCACCTGGTTCGGCGAAGCCGCTCGTGAACCGGGCGACCTGGACTTCCTCGTCGTGCCTCAGGAATGGGCCATGGACGACCCCCGGACCTCGGGTCTGTTCGACACGATCGCCCGGGACGCGGCAGCCGCCGCCCGTGGCTCTGTCCGTATCGACGCCGCCGGCATGGTGACAGAGGACATCTGGACGTATGACCGTGTTCCGGGCCGCCGTATGCTGCTGCCCTGGACTGCGCCCGGGGTGCCCGGCGGCACCGTACAACTCGATGTGGTGTTCAACGAAACCCTGCCTGCCCCTGCAGCAGTCACTGAACTTCAGCCCCTGGGGGACGGTCCCGGGTGTCGCGCACTCGCCGCATCCCCCGAACTGTCACTGGCCTGGAAGCTGCTCTGGCTGGTCACTGACGCCTACCCGCAGGGCAAGGACCTGTACGACGCCGTCCTGTTGGCGGAAGCCGGACCACCACGGTACGAACTGGTGCGGGACACCTTCGTCCTCGGAGGTACTGAGGGGCTGCGGCCCGCCGGTACCTGGTGGCTCGACCGGTTGGACGTGGAGACCGGTTGGGGGCACTTCATCACCGAACACCCGTGGGTCACAGAAAGTGCCGCGAGCTATCGCGAACGTCTGGCTCGGGCGCTGGCACCGCTGTTGGAGATGGCGGTGCGACCGGGGGAGGACTCCTACAGTCGGTGGGCCCGGTGGCTGAAACCACTGGTGGAGTCCTCGCGCACGGTGGTCGCCGAGCGACGTGCAGCCGGCCTCGGGTACCTCACCGAAGGGGGAGATGCCGGACTGGCGGCAGCGGTCGTGGTCGTACGGGAGCTCGCCGGGTCTCGCAGTCTCGGGCTGGAGGACGCCCTCGCCACTGTTCTGTCCCATGAGGACAGCTGGCACTACTGGCGGGAGAATCCGGACGCGTGCGTCCGGGCTCTCGACGTACTGCGCCGATGAGCGGCTCCCCAGGTCTTTCACCTGGCCGGCAACCGGCAGGGCTGCTTGGTTCAGCGGGCCTGACCGATCGCGCTGCGCAGCATGGCGACCGTCGTCGCCGCCGCCGCGCGCTCCGCGCCGTCATCCGTCGCGCGTACCCGCTCCTCCAGGAGCACCGCGGCGGCTTGGAGGACTCCCACCCGGACCGGAACGCTCTGCATGGCCGCCAGTACGGCCGCCGCGTGTTCGGCCGCGGTTGCGGTCGCGGCCTGCGGAATGAGGGTGGAGATTCCGCGCCCGAGCGCACGGTCACGAGGCGGCTGAGCCGCGGCTGTGGTCACCCGGGAAAGTCTGCCGCACCGGGCTCGGGGAATCGCTCAGCGACCTGACCGCGGTTCTTCGGGCCCTTCGTGGACATGGGCGTGGACTCGCCTCAACAGGGCCGCCAGCTGCGCCTGTTCGGGGCCGGTCAGGGGGGCGAGCAGTTCCCGCTGCACAGTCAGGGCCTCGGCCTGCAGATCCGCGAGCATCGCGCGGCCCGCCGGGGTGGGCGTGACGGTCACCCGGCGGCGGTCGGTGGTGTCGCGAGCCCGGTCCACGAGTCCTGCCACCGTCAGATCGTCCACGATCTTGACCATGTCGCTCCGGTCGATCCCGAGCCGTGACGCCAGCTCCCGCTGCACATGAGGGCCGAAATCGACCAGCGCCGACAGCACAGCCATGTGCCAGAGCCGCAGATCGCGCTCGGCCAGCCGCGCTGCCAGCCGGCTCCGCGCGGTCTTGCCGGTCTTGGACAGCAAATAGGTCGTGAGTCCCAGGAGGCTGGGCGGGGTCTCGCTCATTGACGATATCTTAGGCTTATACCAATGATGGGTCTTCACCTACTAATTGGAGCACGTCATGGATGCCTTGCACCCGCGCCTGCTGGTCAGCAGGTTCACGGATTGCCTCCGCTTCTACGATGCGGTGCTGCCCGCTCTGATCGGGGCGACCCGGGCCAGTGGCAGCGAGTCCGGCCCGTACGCACACTGGGACGTCGACCGGTCAAGGGGTACTGGCGCTCTTCGACCGCGGTGCGATGGCGGCCGTCACCGGGACCGCAGGTCTGCCGAGCGAGGCACCACCCGCCCAGGACCGTTCGATGTTCGTCTGCCGGGTCGCCGATGTCGATGCCGGGCTGACGCACTGCCTGGAACACGGTGCTTCCCCTGTCGCCGGTGCGTGCGACCGTCCGGACTGGGGCCCCACGCTCCGCACCGCCCATGTGCGCGATCCCGAGGGCCACCTCATCGAGTTGCAGTCGTACTGAGCGACCGGGGCGGCGCCGGTCCGCACCCGGCCAAGGCACGGACAAGGCACGGACGAGAGCCCGGACAAGCACCGCCGACGGCTCTGTACGTCTGCGGTTCAGCGCAGGTTCAACGCATGTCGAAGACGAGACGACCTGACACTTTGCCCTTCAGCACTTCGTCGATCGACGCGTTGATGTCCTCAAGGCCTCGGCTCTCGCGGACGACGCGCGTGCGGCCGAGCCTGTGCAGTTGGAACACTTCGGCGAGATCCTCACGGGTTCCGACGATGGAGCCGACGATCTTCGTACCGTTCAGTACTGTGTCGAAGACGGGCAGTTCGAGCGTGCCCTCGGCGGGGAGCGCCACCAGGACCAGCGTGCCACCCCGGCGCAGCGCGCCGTAGGCGGCGCCGAACGATGCGTTGCTCACGGCCAGCGAGATGGCCGCGTCGGCTCCACCGAGCCGGTGGGTCTCCTCGGCAACATCCTGGACCCGGGCATCGATGACATGGTCGGCGCCCAGTTCGCGGGCGAGAGCCAGCTTCTCGTCGGTGACATCGACGGCGATCGTCTCGGCGCCGAAGATCCGCGCGTACTGCAGGGCGAGGTGGCCCAGACCACCGATACCGGAGACGAGGGCGCGCGTGCCCGGGCGTGCGCCGGACAGTTTCACGGCCTTGTACGTGGTGACGCCCGCGCAGGTCAGCGGTGCCGCGTCCAGCGGGTCGATGCCGACGGGTACCGGCACCACGTATGTTCCGTGCGCCAGCGCGTACTCGGCATGGCTGCCGTCCACGGAGTAGCCGCTGTTCTGCTGCTTCGGACAGAGCGTCTCCCAGCCGGAGATGCAGTAGTCGCAGTGTCCGCACGCCTCTCCGAGCCAGGGGATGGCCACTCGATCCCCCACCGCAAGATGCTTGACCTGTACACCGGCCGCTTCCACGATGCCGATGCCTTCGTGACCCGGCACGAACGGCGGGCTGGGCTTGACCGGCCAGTCGCCCCGTGCCGCGTGAATGTCCGTGTGGCACAGCCCGGAGGTCTCCATCCGCACCAGGACCTGGTGCCCGGCCGGTGTCGGCACGGGCCTCTCCTCGACCACCAGCGGCTCGGTGAAGCTGCGGACAACGGCGGCTTTCATGGATTACTCCTCCGCTTCGATCGGGCACGTCCGGCTCAGCGGCCACCCTCCACCATCACAGAGAGGGACAGAAGCCTTGAAACAGAGTATTTCAGATGGCCGGATTTCACTTTCCCGTGCCCCTGCCGATGTTCGGTGCCACGTGCTGCGTGCCCGCACATCGCTGCCCGATCGCCGGCCGCACGCCCGCGCGCGGCTACCCCTGAGCCCAGTCACGCATGGCGGCCCGCGAGGAGAACGCGGCTACGTCCTTGTCGAGCGGCTGGTCGGTGTACTGATGAATGCGCCAGGACGCCTTGATCCTGGGCTTCCCCGCGGTCACGTAGTCGGCTATCCACAGGCCGTCCCCCGCATACGACGTGGTGTCGTGATTCAGCCAGAAGTAGCGGTTGCAGTACAGCAGAACCTTGTGATGGGGCCTCAGTCGCTTGACCTCACGGATGAAGCGGTCCTTCTCGGAATTGCTCGCCCGCGTGCCCTCGCCGTTCTCCTCCCAGTCCACGGCGAGCAGATCACCCGCATTCTCCGGAGCCTTGCTCACGAAGTACTCCGCTTGCGCCGTGATGTTGCCCGGCCAGAGAAAGTGGTAGAAGCCGACCACGCATTCTGCGTCCCTGGCACGCTTGATCTGCGAGGTCAGATGCGGATTGACGTACGAACGGCCCTCGGTGGCCTTGATGAAGACGAAGTCCAGTCCGTCCGTGTCGAAGGACGACTGATACGAGCTGACGTCGACGCCATGCAGCATGGGCACCGCCTCCAAGCGGGCTCGGTGATTCCGTTCCTCTTCCTGTACGTGCCCGCAGTCGTCCGGTCCCATCCTTCCGGTGAAAGGGCGAATCAATTTGCCACTGGCCGGAATATGGGCCCGCAGTGGGTAGTTGGTGAACCGGCGAGACCACATCAAGTACCGCGGGCACCATCGGAAGGTCGGATCCATGAAGATCGGCATCATCGGAGCGGGCAACATCGGCGGTAACCTCACCCGGCGCCTCACGGCGCTGGGCCATGACGTTTCCGTCGCCAATTCGCGCGGTCCGCAGACGCTCACCGCACTCGCCGAGGAGACCGGCGCCACCCCGGTCACCGCCGCGGAAGCTGCTCGGGGAGCCCAGGTCGTTGTCGTCACCGTCCCTGTCAAGGCCGTCCCCGCTCTGCCCTCGGGGTTCCTCGACGAGGCCGCAGAGGGGGTCGTGGTCATCGACACAAACAACTACTACCCGCAGCAACGCGACGGCCGCATCGCCGCGATCGAGGACGGTCTGGCGGAGAGCCGGTGGACCGAGGAACAGATCGGCCACCCGGTGATCAAGGCATTCAACGGGACGTACGCGCAGGACATCCTTGCCAACGGCCTCCCGAAGGGCAGCCGCGGCCGTCAGGCGCTGCCGGTGGCCGGTGACGACGCTGCAGCCAAGCAGGTCGTACGCGACCTCATCGACGAACTGGGCTTCGACACCGTGGACGCGGGCGGCCTCGACGAGTCCTGGCGGCAGCAGCCCGGCACGCCGGTCTACGGCCATCAGGGCGATGCCGAAGCCGTCGCCAAGGCGCTCGCCGAAGCATCCCCGGAGCGCACGGCGGAGTGGCGCGCCTGACGGCACGGATTGCCGGCAATCAACGGGTTCGTCCCAGCGCGGTCGCCGCATGCACCGGACCGTCGAGAGCCCGACGGTCCAGTCCATGCGCTCCACAACCCGGTCCCGCCGCCCACGGCCCCTAATCGCCGAAGTCGGTGCTGCGGCTGACTGTCTCCCACTCAAGAGTCTCGGCCCGGGCGGCATCGAGGTGGGCGTGGACCGCATCGGTCGCATCGTTGCCGAGCAGCAGCCGGAGCGGCGTCTGCTCGGCGGCGAGGGCGGTGAGTATGGCCGAGGCGGCCTTGTCGGGGTCGCCCTCCTGCTTGCCGTCCGAGCTGGGGAGATCGGTCCGGACGGGGCCGACAGTCGCCTCGTACGCGGGGATCGCGGCGGTCTGCCGGAGTGCCCCTCCCCCGGCGAACCCGGTCCGGAACGACCCGGGTTCGACGATCAGCACCTTGATTCCGTGCGGGGCCACCTCTGCCGCAAGTGCCTCGGACAGCCCTTCGAGGGCGAACTTGGTCGCCGAGTAGGCGCCGACACCGGGGAACGAGAAGCGCCCGCCCTGGCTGCTCATCTGCACAATGGCGCCGGACTGCTGACGGCGCATGTGGGGCAGTACCGCGCGGACCAGCGCTGCGGGGCCGAAGAAGTGCAGGTCCATCAAATCCCGCAGCTCTCGGTCGGTGGTCTCCTCGACGGCCCCCACCAGACCCAGCCCCGCGTTGTTCACGACCACATCGATCCGCCCGTACCAGAGCACCGTGTCGGCGACGACCGCGGCGATGCGTGCCGTGTCGGTGACGTCCAGCTGGGCTGCGACCGCCCGGTCGGGGTACACGGCGACCAGATCGTCGAGGGCTTCGGGCCTGCGGGCCGTCGCCACGACGGTGTCCCCGGCGGCCAGAGCGGCGGCCGCGATCGAACGGCCGAAGCCGGAAGACGCTCCGGTGATCAGCCAGACGCGGCCTTTCACCTTGTCTCGGTCAGCGGCGCCGGCCCCTGCGTTCATCCGTAACTCTACTTGTTCAAAGGGGTTGTTGACCTCGCTCAGTTATGCCAGCCGGCATCCGGGGTGGTCCAAGACAGAGTCTCTCTCGCTCCATAAGGACGATTTATGATCGCTGGATGGAGCTGCGTCAGCTGACCTACCTCACCGTGATCGCCGAAGAGGAGAACCTCGGACGGGCCGCGCAACGGCTGTACGTCAGTCAGCCGGCCCTGTCCTACGCCCTGAAGAGCCTTGAGTCCGAGCTGGGTGTGCGGCTCTTCGACCGGCACGCCGGTGGTGTGTCCGCGACCGCTGCCGGGCGCGAGGTGATTGCCGAGGCCCGGCTCACCGTCCGTCAGTCCGAGCGGGTGACCGCCGCAGCCCAGCGGCACCGGCGCGCGGAGACTGGTGTGCTGCGGGTGGGATTCGAGGCGAGCGGTGCGGGTGAACTCACCACCCGCGCGCGGGCCGAGTTCGCACGGCGCCACCCCGGAGTCCGTGTGACACCGAAGCGGTACGACTGGGGTCAGGAGGCTGCGGCTCTGCGTGAAGGGCTGGTCGACCTGGCCTTCGTCTGGCTGCCCAACGACCTGACCGGGCTCTGCACCGAGGTGGTGCACACAGAGCCACGGGTCGTTGGGCTCCCGTCCGGGCACGCGCTCGCGGGCCGCGACGGGATATCCGTACTCGACGTGCGTGACGAGCCGCTGATGTGGACCGAGCGGGCACCGCGCGAATGGGTGGACTGGTGGGCCGTCAACCCCCGCCCGGACGGATCGAGTCCGAAGTGGGGGCCGACCAACGACAACGTCGAGGAGATGCTGGAGCAGGTCGCGGAGGGCTCCGCCATCTGCTTCGCACCACTGAGCATGGCCCGGTACTACGCCCGGCCCGATCTCTCGTGGGTGCCACTGACCGATGTCGAGCCCCTGCGAACCGTGCTCGCCTGGGTCGACGGCACGGACAACGTCCTGGTGCAGGGTTTCGCCCGGGTCGTACGTGAACTGGCTTCCGCCGCCCCGGTGGTGCCCGACGAACGGCCCGGTACTACTGAACGTCGTCCGGACGGGCCGGAAGACTGTCCATGAACGAGCTGACGGAGAAGACTGCGCGCCCCGGGCCGGGCGGTCCGTAGCCAGGGGGCGAGCTGAGCCCGTACTCCTCCATGGTCGCGCGGTAGGCGTCCAGCAGGCGGATGTGGTACTCCAGCGGCGCTCCGTCCGGGTTGGTCTTTCCGAGCGGGGTGGTGGGCTCCGGGCACCAGGTGGTGAATCGCGGAGTGATGCCGTGCGACATGAAGAACCGCAGGCCCTCGGTGGTCGAGTCGATGGCCTCGTTCACCGTGGTGAAGCCGAAAGGCTCGGCCATCTCCACGCCCGCCACGAAGTTGGGGATGACATTGCGGGGACCGAAGACCTCGGCGGAGTCCAGGATGCGGCGGTGCCACTCGTCGCGGCCCACGTAGCGTTCCTTGCCGGGGCAGTAGAGCTCGAACAGCCGACGGTCCCACACCTCGTAGTTGGGGTGGTAGATCTGGACACCGTAGTCGTGGAAGCGCTGCACATCGGCCTTGGGCAGGGCCTGGGCGACAACCTTGCCGATCCAACGACCGGGGAAGCGCTCCTCGATGGCCTTGGCGTACTGCCCGTAGAAATCGGCCTCGTCGCGGCCGCCGATGTGAGAGGTGATGGCACCGCCGGTGAGGGTGTAGGCGGTGGAGGTCTTCGCGGTGTCGTACTTGTCGATGATGGCCAGTGCCTCCAGGACCTCCTCGACCGGCTTCACACCGGTGTACGGGCGTCCCGCCGCCTTGTGCTGGCGCCAGTTGTGGTTGATGTCGCAGTACTGGCACTCCTCCTTCGCCCCGAAGTACTGGCAGACCCGGAAGACCGTCAGATAGACGAGGTAGCCCCACTGGATGGTGGGCGCGACCTCCATCACGGACTTTCCGTTCTCAAGGGTGTGACGGTAGTAGTCCGGCATCGGCGGCAGTCCGACGTCGGAGATCCGCCTGCCGTCGAGGTACAGCCCGAGCACACCGTCGTCATCGGCCGCGACGCGGTACGGGGACGCCGGGTTGACCCGAACCGACACCACGGTCCTGCGCAGTTCGTACGGACCTCCGGTGAGCACGATCTCCTCCGGCGGACGGCGGAGTGCGGCCGCGCCGAGCTCGGGGAGGGTTCCGTGGTCGAACGAGAAGATGAAGTACGACTTCGGCTTGACATCACCGCCCTCGTTGTCGCTGAGGGCGGACTCGTCGAACGCCACGCCGCCGCGCAGCAGATCTTCCTTGATGACGGCTTCCCGGGGCACGTGCGGGAACTGCTCCATGAGCCGCTCGATCAGGCGGGTGCGGTTCCCGCCGGCGCGACTCTGCTCGGTGCGGCTGCGGTCGGTACTGCTGGGCATGTGCGGGACTCCTCGGTCCGGTCGTCGAAGGCGCTCCGGGTACGCCACACTGTGCAACGAACCACGGGCGTCGGCCGTGCCCCGCCGCACCGGCCGATTCGTTCCGGCCCGGCGGAGACGGTGTCCGAGCCGTCAGAATCGCGGTCCGGGCCGGGAATCACCGGTGCCAGTGCGTGGGGCGGCTGAGCGAGGGCGGGACTTTCGTCGTCGCGTCGCCCCTGGCCGCATTGAGCTGAGCCTGGGTGAGGAAGAGACTTCCGGTGAGATCGGCGCCGGCCAGGTCGGCATCCCGGAAGTCGGCCCCGATCACATCGGCCAGACGCAGATCGGCGCCCTTGAGGTCAGCTGCGATGAGGTAGGCACCCCGCAGATCGGCGCCCTGCAGATCGGCGCCTTTGAGCCGGGCTCCGATGAGGTCGGCGCCGCGGCGGTCACGCTTCTTGCTGCGGGGCACCGTGGCTCGTACGAGTTCGCTGGTACGGAGCAGCAGGGCGGCCACGTCGTCACGGTGTGCGGCCACATCCAGGTCCGTGAACGCGTCCGCCGGGAGATGGGTGAGACGTTCCGTTTCGTCGAGGGTGCGGCGGATCTCGCCGTGCAGGGAGCGCGCCGGTTCCAGGGACAGCGCTTCCGTCAGGTACCAGAGGAGTTCATGGAGCTGTCGCATGACCGGGAACACCTCGAACATCTGCTGGGCGGTCTGCGGGGCCCGGCGCCAGTCCCGTCCGTCGAAGGTCTCGTGGGAGACCTTCTGGCCGGCTCCGAAGCAGTCGTAGACGGTGCAGCCGGGGAAGCCCTGGGTCCGTAGTTCGGTGTGGATGCCGCAGCGGAAGTCCGCCTGCAGATTGCGACAGGGCTTACCGGCATCCTTGTTGATGGCGAAGTCCGCAGACCGGGTCAGGGTCAGTGCGACGCAGCACAGCCCGAAACAGTTCGCACAGTCGGCGCGCAGCGAAGCACGATCGGTGCGATCGGTACCGGGGCCTTCGGCATTCTCGGGCACAGTGCGTGGATCCTCTGGGGTACGGGGCTGTCGGACGGTCGACCCTATCGGGATCCGTCACCCGTACGCACCGATTTCATGATCGCTCCCGTCTGAAGCCGCGTCACCGATGTCCACGACGGTCTGACCGAGGACGTCTGTGTGCCGCGGACCGCGGTTCCCGAGATGCCGGCCCGGATCGAGAAGACAGCGGCCCGGCACGACATCCCGGTGGCCAACATCGCCGCCGGGGACGGAAACCTGCACCCGCTGATCATCACCCCGCCCGGAGACGAATCCGCGCGATCCCGTGCCCAGTTGGCCTTCGAGGACATCCTCGACGATGCGATCGCGCTCGGTGGCACCGTGACGGGCGAGCAAGGGGTGGTACTGCTGAAGATGCGCGGCATGAACACGGAGCTGGGCTCCGCGGTGCTCGGCATGCATCACGCGGTGAAGGCGGCGCCGGACCCGCACGGCAGCCTCGGTCCGGGCAAGGTGCTCGGCGGGGCCGGGACGTCTCCGTCCGGTGAAGGGGACGTTCCGCGGGCGTAGTCAGGATGCGTCGGGCGTGGTGGGGCCGGCGACCCGGTCAGGACGTTCGACACCTCGCGCCCGAGCCGTTGTCAGTGGGGCGACGCACACTGGCAGCAGTACGGCACGGGCGAAGGGGACGCTGATGGACACCGAGCACGAGACCGGCTTCGAACCAGCCACCGGGGACGGCCCGAGGAACCACGCACCGGACGGAAGGCGTGACGCCTCGGTACGGACGGCGTTCGAGGGGATGCTGCAGATCCGGCGGCTGACGAACACCGGGCACACGAGCCCGGAGGGCGTACCCGCACAGTGGGAGACCAACCGGCCGATACGGGCCATCGCCCTGGCCCTGGAGGCGTCGGGTCTGGCCGCCTCGGTGGTTGACGACTCCGGCCTGCGTACGGCGACCGGGTACCGCCTGGAGCAGGGAGAGGCGCCGGGCAGCGTAAGGGTCGAGTGGCTCGGTCCTCCCGGCAGCGGGGCCGCCCACGCGGAGGAGGGCGAGCTTGCCCGGTGCGCGGCTGTGCTGCGGGAGTTGGGCTGGACGGTGCTGCTGTACCGCGGACCGCGGCGCAGAAGATTTCTGGAGGTCGAACCACCGGCCGGTGTCCGACGGCCGAACGGCGACTAGTGGGCGGCCTCGCGCCGCTGTGGGAGTGCGTTGTCAGACCCATGAGGGATGCTGGTGGGTCCGACACCTCTGACCGGGAGATGCTGAGATGCGCGATGACGAACTCGCCGCGGCCCAGGCGTATGTCCGACTGCTGGAGGCCACTCGGGCCGCACTCGCGGAACCTGACGAGGGCCCCTTGTACGTGCCATTGCTCGCCTCGCCGATCGCGGAGGCCGATGGCGCGCTGGAGCGCGCGGGGCTCTGCGGCAACGAGTCCCGGTTCTTCGATCTCGTGCGCTCACTTCAGCCGAGCATGTCCGGCAGCGGTCGCTGAACGAATCCGCTGAAGGATCCCGCGGTTGCGGTGTTCTCCATCGCCGGGCGGCCGGACCGGAAGGTCCCGCCCCGTCCGGCGGTCAGCGGTCATAGCCGTCGCCGCGCCGTCGCTCTTCACCTCGTCGCTCGGATGCGCCACCATGCTCTGAACGAGTCGGCGTGCAGGGCGTTCTCAGGACCACCCCGAGCCCACTCGATTCCTGTCGGCCCGAACCCAATCGCTCGTCCCGTGGTCAACCCCCTCTGCGAGCGCGCCGCCCCCACCTATGGGGTGAATTGATTCAAGTCGAGAAGAGAACACGACTAGCCGCTTGACTGGAAGCTAGTGAAAATCCTAGCGTACGACAAGATGAAACGATTCATATTGTCCTGCCGACCGTCGGTCGCTGGATGACTCCGCTTGTGAGGTGTTCATGTCTGATGTGTCGGCCGTCAAGGCAGCTCTGAAGTCGCAGGTGATCGAGACACCGTCGTGGGGGTACGGGAACTCCGGCACGCGGTTCAAGGTGTTCGCGCAGCCAGGAGTGCCGCGCGACCCGTTCGAGAAGCTGGAGGACGCGGCCCAGGTGAACGCGTTCACGGGTGTCGCACCGAAGGTTTCGCTGCACATTCCGTGGGACAAGGTCGAGGACTACTCAGCGCTGACCCGGCATGCCGAGGATCTCGGGCTGCGGATCGGCGCGATCAACTCCAACGTCTTCCAGGACGACGACTTCAAGCTGGGATCGGTCACACACCCCGACCCGAAGGTGCGCCGCAAGGCCACGGACCATCTGCTGGAGTGCGTCGACATCATGGACGCGACCGGGTCCCCCGATCTCAAGCTCTGGTTCTCCGACGGCACGAACTACCCCGGGCAGGATGACATCGTGGCCCGTCAGGACCGGCTCGCCGAGGCGCTGGCCGAGGTGTACGAGCGGCTGGGCGACGACCAGCGGGTGCTGCTGGAGTACAAGCTGTTCGAGCCGGCGTTCTACACGACCGATGTGCCGGACTGGGGTACGGCGTACGCGCACTGTCTGAATCTCGGCCCGAAGGCTCAGGTGGTCGTGGACACCGGGCACCACGCGCCAGGCACCAACATCGAGTTCATCGTGGCGTTCCTGTTGCGTGCGGGAAAGCTCGGCGCGTTCGACTTCAACTCCCGGTTCTACGCCGACGACGATCTGATGGTCGGGGCCGCCGACCCGTTCCAGTTGTTCCGGATCATGCACGAGGTGGTCAAGAACGGCGGCATGAAGCCCGAGACGAACGTCAACTTCATGCTCGACCAGTGCCACAACATCGAGGCGAAGATCCCTGCCGTGATCCGGTCGGTCGCCAATGTGCAGGAAGCGACCGCCAAGGCATTGCTGATCGACATGGACGCGCTGAGCGCCGCGCAGCAGTCCGGCGATGTGCTGGCCGCGAACGGTGTCCTCATGGACGCGTACAACACCGATGTCCGTCCGCTGCTCGCCGAGGTGCGTGATGAGATCGGGCTGGCCAGGGATCCGTTCGCCGCATATCTGGCCTCGGGCAATCAGGAGCGGATCGCGGCCACCCGGGTCGGTGGCGAACAGGCCGGCTGGGGCGCCTGAGCCCCGCCCCCTCTCCCCCGTACGCCCGTCCGACCGATTCAGCCCGAACCCGACATCGAAGGAATCTCATGACGTCCGCGACCCACGCCGAAGTCGCCGCGCTCCTGGAGCGCGCCCACCGGATCGGCTCCGACGCCCGAAACACCAACTACGCAGGTGGCAATGCATCGGTCAAGGCCACCGCCACCGACCCGGTCACCGGCGGCGAGACCGAGCTGCTGTGGGTCAAGGGGTCCGGTGGCGATCTCGGCACGCTGACCGAGGCCGGTCTCGCCGTGCTGCGCCTGGACCGGGTGCGCGCGCTCAAGAACGTGTATCCCGGGATGGCGCGCGAGGACGAGATGGTGTCGGCGTTCGACTACTGCCTGCATGGCAAGGGCGGCGCCGCTCCGTCCATCGACACGGCGATGCACGCCCTGGTCGAGGCCGCGCATGTCGATCATCTGCATCCGGACTCGGGGATCGCGCTGGCGTGCTCTGCCGACGGTGAGAAGCTCACGGCGGAGTGTTTCGGCGACAAGGTGGCCTGGGTGGGCTGGCGCAGGCCCGGGTTCCAGCTCGGTCTGGACATCGCCGCGGTCAAGGAGTCCAGCCCACAGGCCGTCGGTGTGATCCTCGGCGGCCATGGGATCACGGCCTGGGGCGAGACGTCCGAGGAGTGCGAGCACAACGCGCTCTGGATGATCCGCACCGCTGAGGCATTCCTTCAGGAGCGGGGCAGGACGGAGCCGTTCGGCCCCGTGTGGGCCGGCCGGGAGGCCCTCTTGGAGGAGCGGCGCCGGGAGCGAGCCGCCGCGCTCGCCCCGCTGATCCGCGGTCTGGCCTCAACCGACCGTCCGCAGGTGGGTCACTTCACCGACACGCAGCCCGTGCTGGACTTCCTCTCCCGCACCGAACACCCGCGGCTCGCCTCGCTCGGTACCTCGTGCCCCGACCATTTCCTCCGTACGAAGGTCAGCCCACTGGTCCTCGACCTGCCCGCGGACTCACCGCTGGACGAGGCTGCGGCACGCCTGAAGGAACTGCACAGGGAGTACCGGGAGGCGTATCGCGCGTACTACGAGCGTCACGCAACCCCCGACTCCCCCGCGATGCGCGGCGCGGACCCGGCAATCGTGCTGGTGCCCGGAGTCGGCATGTTCTCCTTCGGCAAGGACAAGCAGACTGCCCGGGTCGCCGGGGAGTTCTACCTCAATGCCATCAATGTGATGCGCGGCGCCGAGGCCGTCTCCTCGTACGCGCCGATCGAGGAGTCCGAGAAGTTCCGCATCGAGTACTGGGAACTGGAGGAGGCCAAGCTGCGCCGGATGCCGAAGCCCAAGCCACTGGCCACCCGGGTGGCGCTGGTCACGGGTGCGGGGTCCGGTATCGGCAAGGCCATCGCGCACCGGCTGGTCGCGGAGGGGGCGTGCGTCGTCGTCGCGGACCTGGATGCGGAGAGCGCCTCCTCGGTGGCGCAGGAGCTCGGCGGACCCGACAAGGCTGTCGCGGTGACGGTCGACGTGACCAGTGAGGAGCAGATCGCCGGGGCACTCAAGGCGGCGGTGCTCGCCTTCGGTGGTGTGGATCTCGTCGTGAACAATGCCGGGATCTCGATCTCGAAGCCGCTGCTCGAAACCACGGCCCGGGACTGGGATCTTCAGCACGACATCATGGCGCGCGGCTCGTTCCTGGTCTCGCGTGAGGCCGCCAGGGTGATGCGGGCGCAGAACCTCGGCGGCGACATCGTCTACATCGCGTCGAAGAACGCGGTGTTCGCGGGCCCGAACAACATCGCCTACTCGGCGACCAAGGCCGATCAGGCTCACCAGGTGCGGCTGCTGGCGGCCGAGTTGGGCGAGCACGGGATCCGGGTGAACGGCATCAACCCCGACGGTGTGGTACGCGGTTCGGGGATCTTCGCGGCCGGCTGGGGTGCCCAGCGTGCGGCGACGTACGGCATCGAGGAGGAGAAGCTCGGCGAGTTCTACGCCCAGCGGACCCTCCTCAAGCGCGAGGTGCTCCCCGAGCACGTCGCGAACGCCGTCTTCGCACTGACCGGCGGGGACCTCACGCACACCACCGGTCTTCACATTCCCGTCGACGCCGGTGTGGCGGCGGCGTTCCTGCGATGACCCGGATGAGAGTCCCATGTCTGTGACGTCACTCAGCGACGCGGTCTTCGCGGCCGTGGACCTCGGTGCCACCAGCGGCCGGGTGATCACCGGCCGGGCCGGTCCCGGGAAGCTCGTGCTGACCGAAGCGCACCGCTTCCCCAATACCCCGGTCCGGCTGCCGGACGGGCTGCGGTGGGATGTGCTCGCCCTGTACCAAGGGATGCTGGACGGTCTGCGGACCGCTGCGCGCAGCGGTCCGATCGCCTCGGTCGGCATCGATACCTGGGCGGTCGACTACGGCCTTCTCGATGCCGACGGGGCACTGCTCGGGCTGCCGTTCCACTACCGCGACAGCCGTAATGGCCAGGTAGCCGAACAAGTGCTGGCCGAATGCGGGGCGCAGGAGCTGTACTCCGTCAGCGGCTTGCAGCATCTGCCGTTCAATACGGTGTTCCAGCTCGCCGCGCATCATGCGAGTTCCCACTGGGGTGCGGCACGGAGGATGCTGTTGATCCCCGATCTGCTGGTGCACTGGCTGACCGGAACGGTGGGCGCGGAAATCACCAACGCGTCGACGACCGGCCTGTTCGATGCATCTGCCGGGACGTGGTCCGATGCGCTGATCGGCCGACTGGGTCTGGAGCGTTCCTGGTTTCCGCCCCTGCGTGAGCCGGGTGACCCGGCGGGGACACTGTTGCCGCATGTTGCCGAGTACACCGGGCTGCCGGCCGGTACACCGGTGACGACCGTCGCTTCGCACGACACGGCGTCGGCGGTCGCCTCGGTGCCCGCGGTCGAGCCCGGATTCGCGTATGTGTCCTGTGGCACCTGGTCGTTGGCAGGTCTGGAACTGGCGGCTCCGGTGCTGACGGAGGAGTCCCGGGCGGCGAATTTCACCAATGAGCGCGGGGTGGACGGCACCATCCGCTATCTCCGCAACATCATGGGCATGTGGCTGCTGGAGGAGTGCCGCCGTGCCTGGGGCCGGCGGGGTACGGCTCCGGGCCTGGCCGAACTGCTGGCAGAGGCGGCCCGTGCCCGGCCGTTCGCCGCGTTGATCGACCCGGACGACGAGATGTTCCTCGCTCCGGGTGACATGCCGTCGCGCATCGACACCCGTCTCGTACGAACCGGACAGCATCCGCCCGACACTCCCGGCGGGTATGTGCGGTGTGTGCTGGAGAGCCTGGCGCTGGCGCATCGCAGGACGCTGCGGCAGGCCGCCGGTCTTGCGGGGCGGGAGCTGACCTGTATCCATCTCGTCGGCGGGGGTTCACGCAACGAGCTGTTGTGCCAGTGGACCGCGGATGCCACCGGCCTCCCGGTCACGGCCGGTCCCGCCGAGGCGACCGCGATCGGCAACGTACTGCTCCAGGCACGCGCCCATGGCCTGGTCGGCGACCTCATGGACATGCGACGACTCGTCGTGCAGACGCAGGAATTGCGCCACTACACCCCCCAGGGAGATCAACGGGCCTGGGACCGGGCTGCCGCAAGGCTGGAGCCGGCCTGAGTCCTGGACACCTCGACCGGGAGCCCGGGCCCCTCTCCGTGGGAACCCGGGTACTCGATGGAAGACGAAGGAAGGAAACCCATGACTGATGTATCTGCCGCCGTGCTCGACGGCGTGCTCGCCCGCACCACGCGTCGCCGTACCCGTGTCGGTCTGGTCTCGGGTGGACTCGGCGCGTACTGGCCGCAGTTCCCCGGTCTCCTCGACCAGCTGCAGGAATCGGCGCGCTTCGTGACCGGGCGGTTCGAGGAGATGGGCTGCGAGGTCGCCGACGCCGGCTTCATCTCCGACCCGCAGGAGGCCGCCAAAGCAGCGGAACAGCTGCGCAGGGCCGACTGCGACATCGTCGTGATGTTCCTGACGACATATCTCACGGCCTCGATGGTCCTGCCGATCGCTCAGCGCACCCACACTCCTCTACTGGTCATCGACCTCCAGCCGACCGAGGCGATGGACCACCCGAACACCGACACGGGCAAGTGGCTGGCGTACTGCGGACAGTGCCCGCTTCCGGAAGTCGCCAATGTGTTCCGGCGAAGCGGTATCCGCTTCCGCTCCGTCTCCGGCCATCTGCACGACGAGAACGCCTGGAACCGGATCCGCCGCTGGACCTCGGCCGCGCAGGTGCGCGGCACGATGCGTCACGGCCGGCACGGGCTGATGGGCCACCTCTACCCCGGGATGCTCGATGTCTCCACCGACATGACGCTGGTCTCCACCCAGTTCGGCGGACACGTCGAAGTCCTCGAATTCGACGACCTGCGGGTCCGGGTCGCCGCCGTGACGGACGAGGAGGCCGCCGAACGCGTTGCGCTCGCGCGTACGGTCTTCACCCTCGACGACTCCGTCGACGAGGACGATCTCGCCTGGGCCGCCCGGGTGTCGGTCGGACTCGACCGGCTCGTCGAGGACTTCGAGCTCGACAGCCTCGCCTACTACCACCGCGGACTCGAGGGCGAGATCCACGAGCGGCTCGGCGCGGGCATGATCCTCGGCGCGTCGCTGCTGACCGCCCGAGGCGTCCCGATGGCCGGTGAGTACGAGCTGCGCACCAGCCTCGCCATGCTCATCGCCGACACCATCGGCGCCGGCGGCTCCTTCACCGAGCTCCAGGCCCTCAACTTCCGCGACCGGGTCGTCGAGATGGGCCACGACGGCCCCGCCCACCTCGCGATCAGCGCCAAGGATCCGCTGCTGCGCGGGCTGGGCGTGTACCACGGCAAACGCGGGTGGGGCGTCAGCGTCGAGTTCGACGTCAAACACGGTCCGGTCACCACGTTCGGTATCGGTCAGGAGGCGGACGGCACCTTTGCGTTCATCGCCTCCGAGGGCGAAGTCGTCCCGGGACCCCTGCTGGAGATCGGCAACACCACCTCCCGCGTCGACTTCGGCTTCGACCCCGGCGAATGGACCGACGCATGGTCCTCAACCGGCATCGGCCATCACTGGACTCTCTGCACCGGCCACCGCGCCAAGGACCTGAAGGCCGCGGCAGACCTGCTCGGCATCCCGTTCCGCACCGTCACCGGCCCCAACGAGCTCTGAACCGGCCTCCGCAGTCCCCGGTCCGTCTCAATTCCGTCTTCGTCCGCCCCGGCCTGCCTCAGTCCGTACTCGTCAGATCAGTCCGTCGCCCGGGAGTCGGAGTCCAGGCCGAGTTCCCGTTCGCCCAGCGTGGCGAAGAAGAGCGCCACGTCGGCCTCGGAGACCTCGGCCAGATCCGCCGGGCTCCACCGGGGATTGCGGTCCTTGTCAATGATCTGGGCACGCACGCCTTCCACCAGGTCGGGCCTGGTGAAGGCGGTGCACGAAGTCCGGTACTCCTGGTCGAGCACCGCCTCCAGGCTGTCGAGCCTGCGGGCCCTGCGCAGGGCGGAGAGTGTCACCTTGAGCGCGGTGGGCGACTTGGCCAGGATCGTCTCGGCGGCCTGCTTGGCGGCGGGGACACCGCTGTTGTCAAGACGGTCGAGGATCTCCTCGACGGAGTCGGCCCGGTAGCACGAATCGATCCACTCGCGGTGCGCCGCCAGTTCGCCGCCCGGCGCGGGCGAGGCGAACCGCCGCACCGTCACCTCGATCTCGGCAGCCGTACCGCAGTCGGCGAGGGCCCTGGTGAGCTCGGTGAGGCGCTGCGACGGTACGAAGTGGTCGGCGAGCCCGCACAGCAGCGCATCACCCGCGCCGACCGCATCCGCGGTGAGCGCCAGATGGGTGCCGAGCTCACCGGGCGCGGCACCGAGCAAGTACGTCCCGCCCACATCAGGGACGAAGCCGATGCCGGTCTCGGGCATGGCGATGCGCGAGCGCTCGGTGACGATCCGGACGTCGCCGTGGGCCGAGACACCGACGCCGCCGCCCATCACGATGCCGTCCATGATCGCGACATACGGCTTGGGGAATCGGGCGATACGGGCATTGAGCCGGTACTCGTCACGCCAGAAGTCCATCGATGAGCCGCCGCCCGCGCGGGCGTCCTCGTGGATCGAGCGGATGTCGCCGCCGGCGCAGAGGCCGCGCTCCCCCGCCCCGGTGATCAGGACCGCGGTGACGGTGTCGTCGCGCTCGGCCTCGGCGAGTGCTCCGTCGATCCGCAGCACCATGGTGTGGTTCAGCGCGTTGAGGGCGCGCGGGCGGTTGAGGGTGATGTGCCGGACGCGCCCTTCGGTGTGCAGCAGGACGGGATCGTCGTGGTTCATGAATGCGCTCCGGTCAGCCCCTGTGCCGTATCGCCCGCCGGTCGCGGACGATCTTCCGCTGCCATTCTGCGGGGCGGGTCCCGGGCTCGGGCAGCGGGGGTGCGGAGGCCGCCTGGAACAGCCCTCAGCCCGGTTTTGGCCGGGTGTCCGCTGTGGCAGCCTGCCGGAACCGGTTCGACAATTAAGACACCCCGTACGGGCCGTGCCGCCCGGCTGCCCCGCCGGAAGACCTCCGGAGCAGGAATGACCGATCACGACCGGCAACCGAGCACATCCGTCCCGCCCCGCCTGCTGATCGAGAAGACGCACAACGGCGAGACCGCGACGGCGCAGCGGCTTGCCATGAATCGGACGGGTAGTTTCGAGTGGGACCTGGATGCCCACACGCTCGACATCGACGAAGCGGGCCTGCTGGTCTTCGGGCTGGACCCACTGACCTTCGACTCACGGCCCGAGTCCCTGGTGGAACGGCTCGAACGTCCGGAACGGACCAGACTCAATGCGGCCATCGACGAGGCGATCAAGGGTGGGCGCAGCTCGTACAGCGTTCACTTCCGGGTACCGCTCGACGGCGGCAGGGACCAGTGGACCCATATCCAGGCGCGGATACTGCGCAGCGACGACGGCCGGGCGCACCGAGTTGTCGGGGTGGTACGGGACGCGACGGCGGAGGTAACCCATTCGGCCTTCGTGCGGGACCTGGAAAAGCGGCGGCAGCGCCAGACCAGCATTGTTGAACGCACGACGAGCGCGTTGTCACATGCGGTGACCGTGGATGACGTGACCGCCGCGCTCACCGGACCGGGCGGGCTGGACCGGCTCGGCGCGGACGGCCTCGCACTCGGTCTGGTCGAGAACACCGCACTGAACGTCATCGCCCTGAGCGGCGACCCACTGGAGGCGATCGACGAGCTTGGATCCACGGGTCTGGACCGGAGGTACCCCCTGGCCGACACCATTCTCAGCGGCCGCCCGCGGTTCCTGACCTCGGTCTCGGGACTCATGCACCGCTATCCCGTGCTGACCCCCTACGCAGGACGGCTGGAATTCCGCGCGGCCGCCTATCTGCCGCTCGTCGCCCAGGCGCGTTCCCTCGGCACCCTGGCGCTCTTCTACCACGAAAACACGAGTTTCACCGCTGATGAGCGCAATCTGTGTCTGGGGCTGGCTGCCATCGTGGCCCAGTCCCTGCAGCGGGCGAAGCTCTTCGACGAGGAGCGCGAATTCGCCACCGGCCTCCAGTCGACCATGCTTCCGCGGCGGGTCCAGGAGATCGAGGGCGGCGAGATAGCCGTGCGCTATCACGCGGCCTGGAGCGGACGCCAGGTCGGCGGTGACTGGTACGACGTGATCGCGCTGCCGATGAACCGCTTCGGCATCGTCGTGGGTGACGTGCAGGGCCATGACACGCATGCCGCCGCAATCATGGGCCAGTTGCGTATCGCCCTTCGCGCGTACGCCGGCGAGGGACACCATCCGTCGACGGTGCTGGCCCGGGCCTCGCGCTTCCTCGCCGAACTGGACACGGAACGCTTCGCGACGTGTACGTACGCCCAGGTCGATCTCGCCTCGGGGACCGTGCGTGTGGTGCGCGCCGGCCACTTCGGACCGCTGATCCGGCACATGGACGGCCGGGTCAGCAGCCCGCAGGTGCGGGGCGGTCTGCCCCTGGGCATTTCGACCGACTTCGAGGACGAGGAGTTTCCGGAGACCCGTCTCGACCTGGTGCCGGGCGAAACCCTTGTCCTGTACACCGATGGACTCGTGGAAGAGCCGGGGGTCGATGTCGACACCGGCGTGCAGGCTCTGATCAACGAGGTCAGCGCGGGGCCCGCGGGCGCTCAGGCGCTGGCCGATCATCTGTCGGACCGGCTGTGGGAGCGTTGGGGTTCGGGGGACGATGTCGCCCTGCTGGTGCTGCGGCGCAGCCCGGACCCTGGGTCGCCTCGGGCTCCGCGGCTGCATCAGTACGTCCACCAGGCGGACCCGGAGGGACTGTCCGACGCCCGCACCATCGTGCGCCAGGCCCTGACCGACTGGGACATGGCCGAATTCGCCGACGACGCCGAGCTGGTGACCGGGGAACTGCTGGTGAATGTACTTCTGCACACGGAAGGTGGCGCGGTACTCACTCTGGAGGTGCTGCCTGAGCCCGTCCGGCGGGTCCGGCTGTCGGTTCAGGACCGTTCAAGCGTGTGGCCGAGACGTCGCAGCCCGGGAGAGACCGCGACATCGGGGCGAGGTCTGCTGCTCCTGGATGCCGTCGCCGCCCGTTGGGGTATCGAGCCTCGCGGCGAAGGCAAGGCCGTCTGGTGCGAGATCGGTCCGGCGGCGCCGCCCACCTCCACTCCCCCGCTGCCGCCCGCGGAGCAGGAGCAGGAGCAGGTGTGACGAAAACGCGCAGAGGGGTGTGTGGCCCCCCGCGGGGGGCGAAAACCCACCACCCGTGGGGGTGGGGGGATTAGTCAGCCGCTGGCACCCTGTGACTCAAATCTGTTGGGGAGGTGCGCGAGGCGC